>DRLZ01000345.1 GCA_011322755.1 Crenotrichaceae bacterium | reverse complement strand
TCAGCAGGAAAATCGTAAAATGCCAACAGCGAATCCTTATCTTTTGATAAACAATCCATTGCTTTTGGATACTTCGGACTAAACCGCTCAATGCAGTGGTCAAATGTTTCCTCAGCCTCTTCACGCGTTTCTGCTCCCCAGATGTTATGCAGGACTTCTTTGACTTTCGGTTGCATGGATTTGGGTAACTTCTCCATCACATTGGCGGTTTTATGCACCCAGCATCGTTGTTGAGCAGTCTGAGGCCAGGTTTTACCCAGGGCTTTCCAGAAACCCAGTGCACCATCACCCACAGCGAGTTTGGGTGGGGGCGTGAGTCCGCGTTGTGTGAGGTCGAGCAAGGTCTCTTCCCAGCTTGCTGCTGATTCTCGATAGCCATCACTGAGCGCTATCAGCTCTTTCTTGCCGGTTTCATCCGCGCCAATGATGACAAGCAAACATAAGCGATCATCCATTCTGACAGTGCTGTGAATGCCATCAGCCCAGATATACACATAACGCTTCTTGCTCAGATCGCGTGTCATCCAGTCTTGATAATCTTGCTCCCAGCCTTGTTTTAGACGACTGATTGTCGCAGGCGATAATCCCGCTGCATCCGCCCCTAACAGATGCTTTAAAGACTCTGAAAAATCACCTGTCGATATGCCCCGCAAATAAAGCCCGCGTAGGTTGGGGTGAGTTTGCGAACCCCAACAATTCACGTCTTTTCTCCAAACATATCTTCATCAATACCATCATCGTTATATCCCCAATCATGACTCAATATGCCTTTCAAAATATACGTATGGATACTTGAATAAAGCCAATCTGTCGCACATTTTACATACCCATGCTTCACAGGATTATTATGAATATAATCAACATGCTTTTCGTAATCACATTCGTTACGGATTAAATGCTCCCAATAACGTCTTTGCCAAATCCCGCGTTCACCTTTTGTTCGTCTGCTTGTATTAATCCTTTCGCGTTTCGGTATTTGACGCGAAAACCCGGATTTAATTAACATCCACCGTGTTGCGTAATCATTATCATAAACCGGTAATGTCCAGAGCATATGTAAATGGTCTCGTAATACCACCATGGCATCCAGCTTAAACGGATGTTGTTTCTTGACTTTATTCATAACGTTTCGCAAGACATCAATCTCATCAACCAATAATGTATTGTTTCGTTCTGCTAAATTCACCGTGAAAAAATATGTTCCACCTTTTACATCTGCCCGTCGATAATGCATTCAGCTCAATCCTGTTGTTTCATTCATTATCAAACGTATGTTGTTGGGGTTCGCAAACTCACCCCAACCTACGCGGGCTGCAATGCAGGGTATTGTGTGTAACGCGCAATGGGTAATACAGCGATCAGGTACGGAAGAACAAGAGACCGGACGATCCTGAGTATCAGGAAAAAATTGACCAGGTCAGTCAACCACTATTTATTAATACATATTTTCTCCATATAATTAAGTTGCGTAATGAAAGAAAATATACTTTGTCTCGAAAATAAAGAAATCGCACACAAGCGTATGAATCAATCAATATCACAATCTGACCCTTCGACTCTGGCAAAACTCAAGGACATTATTCACAAAATTCTACCTCTCGTTGATGATGTGGCCGATGCACTCGGTGTTTTTCTCCTGGTGTCTCTGTTGATGACGGGATGGATTTTTACCTATTTACTTTATTTTCAACACATTTCATTCGCAATCAGCCTGAGTATTGCTGGGTGTGCTCTACTACCCTGGCTTATATTGTTACGCATCTGGTTTGCGTTGGAAAATCTAAAGCAGGTTCCTGAAAACCTGAGTGAACTCGTTGATGATGTCTCCGATAGCACCTCGCAAAGTGTCAGAGCGATCAAATCCGGTAAAAAAGGATTTATCAATGTGGTTGGGCAAGCCAGAAAACTGTTTCAAATCCGTAGTTTATTAAAATCAGGTCGTGAGGTTATTGAACAGTATTTCAGTATTGGCCCACTGATTAATCCGTTTTATTTATTATTTGCTGTCATCTCACTCATCAGCCTGTTTGTTGTGATAATAACGGGCAGTCTACTTGCTGTCGTTGCGGCAATATGAAACAGGAAAGATTTTGGGAAACCAAACCACTTGTTGACCTTTCAGAACAAGAGTGGGAAGCATTATGTGATGGTTGCGGGAAGTGTTGCTTGCTAAAACTTGAAGATGAAGATACGCAAGAAATCGTATTCACCAACCTTTGTTGCCAGTATTTTGAATTAAATATCTGTCAGTGTAGCAGGTATCCAGAGCGTTCAAAATTAGTACCTGATTGCCTGGATTTACGATCAAACTTCAATGAGTGCCTGCCCTGGTTGCCAAGCACATGCGCATACCGTTTACTTGCGAATGGAGAACCTTTGGCAGACTGGCATTACCTCATCAGTGGTCGCCGGGAATCAGTCCATGAAGCGGGAGTTTCTATCAGGAGTTATGCTCTGTCGGAGGAAACTGCAAGTGATGACATTGATGATCATATACTTAGTGATTGGCGGCCGTAAACTCAGGTAAAGAGGTGAGTAAGTACCACCGGTTCTTTTTCTCATCATATTCCCATACTTGATGATCAATAATTGATCGTTCAACATGGTCTTGTTGATAAATATAGTGAATCTTTACATTTTCCTCGACACGCAAACCTTTCTTAGAAACATCTCGTCCCATTGGCTCATATGAAGTCACCCTGACTCCCTCCATGCTGGCAAGGTTTACATTCCCCGGTTCTTTCAGATAATTGGAGGCTTTATCATATAAAGACCACCGAATCGCTTGCTCATACATTGACAAACTATCCTCAAGTGATGCCTCACGTTTTTGCTCTGCACAGGACAGCAACGCCATTGCACAGGAGAGTATGGTCATGAAAAAAAGGTAATATTTAGTCATTCGTCCACTTCTGTAAGATCTCGATTAACCCATTTGCCTGATCAATGCTGGAAATATTGAATTTGGATTTTTGCTGGTATTCACCATTTCGTTTTTGATAACGGCGAATGGTAAATTTAACCTGACTGTATTCTTCCTTGCGCGCATCCCAGTCCTGATATTTGTAGACAATTGTCGACCACGCACCTTTGGTTAACACCTGTTTATCCAGCTCTTTTACGGTTTCAAGATCACCATCGTGATAGCTTACAGTCAATTCGTCAACAGTTTCCGCCATTCAATCCCCCTTATGTTATTTTTGATATCAACCAACCCTGGATAGAGACAATCATTGTTTGAGCGCCAATTCTTCAACCATCATATACATCTTTATTGGTAGGCTCGCATTTAAGAGCACATATATTGGTCTATACTACTTGATCTTGTATCATTTTGCTTATGCAGCTGGTGCTTTGTTCACATTAAAATTCTATCAACCTGTTGAAGCGTTGACAATAACTGACCAGTCATCATATTATCACAATGACTACACTCTTCGAGATACGGTGCAATCCTGCAATCAGTTGGTAGTTCAGCTTGTGTTTCCAATAGATGGTTCATTCTCGGGATAAAAACAAACTGCAACCATTGTTCTATTTCCAGAGTATCACAGCAAAAAGGTAGACTGCTTTGCAAAGCAGCAACAGGCGGCGAATCGAGTGACCAGCGTTCCAGTGCGCGTAATTCGGCTTCGATTTCCAGTAACAACTCAGCAACAGTGGTTCTTGTATCAGCAGTCATAATTTTTAATCAATCAGTACTCGCAGTACGCTGGATAAACCTGCCAAAAGCCCGACTGCCTTGTCCAGTCTTGATTGTTTGTTCGACTTGCATGGTGTTCAGATTAATCACTGATACGGTTCCGCTCATCCAGTTTGTCACATAAGCATGAATCTGATCCGGATGGATATCGATACCCTCTGGTGTTTCTCCGACAGAAATTGTTTCAATGACATTGTTCAAATTGGTATCAATAACAGACACAGTGTCGTCATCCTGATTACTTACCAGCAACTGCTTGCCAGATTGAGCCAGCGCAACAACATAGGGTAGTTCTCCTACTTCAATGGTTGCAATCTTTGTTAGGTTAACCGCATCCAGTACAGTCACTGTATTACTGAGAACATTCGCAACATAAAGGCGTCGACCATCTTCATCGATTGTAATGCCAAAAGGATGATGACCGACTTTAGCTGTTGAACGAACTTTTAATGTCCTGGCATTAATTACAGAAACACTGTCATCATCCCTGTTACTAACATAGATGTATTGACCATTTGCTGAAACCACAACACCTGCTG
>DRLZ01000344.1 GCA_011322755.1 Crenotrichaceae bacterium | reverse complement strand
TTTTACTCCATCACCATCATGATCATTATCTTTTCCTACAATTTCCACAGGCTCCATTCCCATATGAAAGCGGATGGCACCACAGTCGAAATCACGTGTTGTTATATTATTACCTTTGCGCCCAAATGGTTTAACAACAAGATCGCCATCAATTCCGGATAGATGTGATGTGTCCAGTTCCAGACCAGGCATCTTATCTTGATGTTTTTTCAACAGATTGTGACGTTTCATAGCGCTGAGTGTTCCATAATCGCTGGAATTTTCGTAACTATAAATCCTGGGTGCGGGTGAGATGGCAACAAAACGTTTCAGATCGGCCATTTTATTGGATTTTTTATCGATGGCATCACAATTAGTTTTGGTGTCTTCAAGTATTTCATGTGCATTTCCCTTTCCAATTCTTTTCCATGTGATATAGCCAAATTCGATACCATGAGTTTTAAGTTCCACTCGTTTGTCCGGAACGGGAGGTTGTGACGCTGAACGTAACTGGCTTTGCAAGTTCTCAGTCATTTCTTTTGCCAGTAACTCAACGCCGCCAGAGCCAAAAACAAACGGTGGATTGATTGCTCGACCATTGTAGGTAGCAGCTGTTGTACTTTTAGGCGCTTGAGATGCTGGTGTAAAAACTGTTGCTGAAGGAAACGCCATCGCTGCGGCACCACCTACTCCGCCAACCCCAAAAGTTGCCGGAACAGTGCTGTTATTAACAATAAAATGGCATTCCACACAAGTTTGTGAATCAAGCCCATTGACACGCAGGAAAAATTGATTTCCTTCTCCTGGTTGGTTACCGATAGAAGGAAATGCAGGCAATGTTAATCGTCCACCCGGTTCAACCTTATTACTCGTATTGATAGGGCCATCTCCAAGCCCGTCATATTTGTTGAAAGGTGTAGCAAATACCCATTCACCTTGAAGGCGGATAAAATCCAGATCTGTATCCATTTGAATTACAGAATGCCTGAATTTATTAGTCGTACGATTGGTACTTTCACCAGGGGGCAAGAGTACCTGTATTGGCTGGATAACCGGGCTTGAATGTTTTTTTTTGGACATGGAAACTGTTGTTGATTTTGACGAACTTATAGGGTCAGAGCATCCTGCAGTCAATCCAACAATAATGGCGGTTGATAATGAGTTTCGTAATTGTGTATTCATAGCATCCTCTGGGGAAAGCTGAATGTTTCCCTTGATATTAAGTTCATGACAGAGATTCATTGTTTATGAATTTCTGGTCTTGGACTATGGTACGGCCTATGATTTAATAGAAGCAATATCAATGTGAATATTCACATTGGTGCCTGAGAATACTTGGTTATAATCGCATGCTGCGATGACACTTCTTTATAATGTAAATTTATTGATTTGAGGCGTGACAACTCTGAAGCACAATCAGAGAATTCAGCTTCTTCCTGATTGGTTCTTTACCAGAATAAGAATGTTTGGAAAGATTCTGGGTTAAGGGTCAGTAATGCAGGTTACAAAGTATATTTTTTCTCTCGTGCAATTACTGTTTCCATTATCGGGTTGGTATACCACGGCGCTGTTGGCTTTAAAACAGCAAAATGACCATTTGGTCTACATGCTTTTTTATTTAGTTATTATCAGTTAATGTTGTTATCTTGTTTCTTTTTGCCAAAGCGATGCTCATCACCTTTTACCAGTCGTTTGATATTGTCTGCATGACGCCAGATTGCGATTACAAAAATTACAAATGATGCAGCAATAAATGCGGGATGAGGTGCTAGTATCATGGTATAGACGGGTACCAGGGCAGCCGCTATTAGTGCTGCAAGCGATGAAATGCGTGAGACTGCCAGTACTGTTAGCCATGTGCCCAAAACAACTGCGCCCAACAGCCATGAAAAACCTGTCAGTACACCTAATGAAGTGGCGATTGCCTTGCCGCCTTGAAATCTAAAATAAATCGGGAACAAGTGTCCCGCAATTGCGGCAAGACCAACTAGTGCCTGCAAGGTTTCATCAGCACCGAGTTGACGAGCAATCAGGATTGGGATCAGACCTTTTACGATATCACCAAAGAAAGTAATCAAAGCCGCTGGTTTTGCCTTGGGGTTGTCAATCCGTAGCACATTGGTTGCACCCGGGTTGTGTGATCCAATTGTTCTAGGATCCGGCAGTCCAAGTAGTCGACATACGATAATTGCCATTGACAGTGAGCCAATCAAGTAGCTGAAAAGGATCATTAGCCAGATCAACATAGAGTCATATCCTCGTTCGTTATTAGTATAAGCAAGCCGGGTTGAGTGCAAAATTGGATTGTCATGTTTATATCACGCTGATTTACCCACATCGGGCGTTTCAATAGCTTGAAGCTGGAGACATAGAATAACATGGTAAAACAGTGTGTTTAAGTCTTTGCTATTGTTGTTGTCAAACAATTGATGGAGGTGAATGCAATCTTGTGTATGAGTCGAAGCCGATGCAATTAATGTGAGTACTGGCTGCAGAAGATATAATAAGCGGTTAACAGTAATGATTACTAGACAAAGAGAGGCCTGAATTCTTGCATATTCATATCATAGGTATTTGTGGAACATTTATGGGTGGGCTGGCTTTACTGGCAAGAGAGTTGGGTTATTCAGTCAGCGGTTCTGATCAGGGCATGTATCCACCAATGAGCAGCCAACTTGCCCGCAGTGGTATCAAATTATTTGACGGCTATTCTGCAGGTAATCTGGATGATCAGCCTGATCTGATTGTTATCGGCAATGCAATGTCCCGTGGTAATCAGGAAGTGGAAGCTGTGCTGAATCAGGGATTGCCATATACATCTGGTCCACAATGGTTGCTTGAGCATGTTTTACAGGGTCGGCATGTTTTAGCCGTAGCCGGAACACACGGAAAAACCACTACCAGTAGCATGTTGGCGTGGATTCTGGAATATGCTGAGCTGGCTCCCGGGTTTTTAATTGGCGGTATCGCGCAGGATTTTGGTGTTTCTGCACGTCTAGGTAAGCAACCATATTTTGTTGTGGAAGCGGATGAATACGACAGCGCATTTTTCGACAAGCGCTCGAAATTTGTACATTACAGACCACGGACAGCGATCTTGAATAACCTTGAATTTGATCATGCGGATATTTTTGATGATTTGCCTGCAATCCAGAGGCAGTTTCATCATTTGGTGCGCACCATACCTGGTGACGGACTGATTATTGCTCCCGAGAATGATGACGGAATTCGGCAAACACTGGATATGGGTTGCTGGACACCTGTGGAATCGACCAGTGTCGATGGTTTAAACCAGCGTTCTGAGAGTACAGTCGCGGATTGGTCAGCTGTCGAAACCAGTGCAACTCATTTTGCAGTACTCCACAACGGTGTCAGACAAGGCGAGGTGCAGTGGGCGCATAGTGGCTTGCATAACCGGCAAAATGGTCTGGCAGCGATTGCGGCAGCGAAACATGTGGGGGTGACGCCACAGCGAGCGATTTCCGCGCTGAATCATTTTAAAGGTGTGAAGCGCAGACTGGAAGTCATTGGTGAATATCAGGGGGTGACACTTTATGATGATTTTGCTCATCATCCAACAGCAATTTCGTTGACGCTTGAGGGATTACGAACAACAGTTGGTAACACACAGCGGATTATTGCGATTATCGAGCCTCGTTCTAATACCATGCGTATGGGGGTTCATGCTGCAACACTGGCAGACTCGGTTGCTGTGGCTGATTCTGCATTTATCTATAAGCCTGAAGGGTTGAGCTGGGAACTGGATTTGCTATGCGAAGGCCATCCATCCATTCACGTGTTCAGTTCGATAGAGTCGATTATTGATGCCTTGCTGGCTTTTGCGCAACCAGACGACCATTGGGTATTTATGAGTAATGGAGGATTTGGTGGAATTTATGAAAAAGTATTATCTCGATTGAGGAATTAAATGTCAGTTGTTGTTACACAAATCAAGTATAAAGAAAAGCCATCAGTTCGCTGGCTAAACACACTATTAGGCTGCATCGTGATCGACATTGTTTTCACGATTGCCTTTCTTGTCTGGTCTCAGTATTCGGCTGTCATGCCCGATCATATCGAGGCGGATGGTGCTGTGCTGTTATTTGCTGGCTTGGGTAATAAACAGGCAAACGACGAGAGTCAACGCCGTCTTAATCATGCTTACAACCTCTATCAGAATGGCACAGTTAAGGAAATTCTCTCAGCAGGCGGATATCGACGCGGCTCAAACTTGAGCGGATCAGCAATGTATCAACAGAAGTTACATGGAATGGGCGTTCCGGAAAATGTATTATCAGTCGAAGGCTTGTCATATGATACCCAGACCAATATTATCAATGCGTTGTCAATTATCGAAGACAAGCACTGGAAACGGATTGTATTTGTTAGCTCACCAACGCACTTAATGCGGGTTAAGCACTATTTACAACATCGAAACCTTGAGATTGAAGTTTATTATTCCGCATACGATTATCTTCAGGCACAACCAAAACCTGGCTTGCTCGCATTGTGGTACCGTGTTCACAGCGAGTGGGCAATCTACTTGATGTACAATGTCTTGGATCAGGAGTATTTCGGTCGCTTGGTAAGAACGATACGTTTAGGGCCTGAGGTAACGAATGTCTAGAGGATTGAATCCACTACCTGGCTTTTGCACCATCATCCAGCTCGGTCAGTTGATCGTAAACGAATAATGCCGGGTCAACTTTGGTGTGATTCAAATACATGTTCCAGTGTAAATGCGGACCGGTGACCCGTCCTGTGGCGCCGATTTTGCCAAGCAAATCACCTTTGTTGATATGTTGACCTGGTTTGACATCAATCGCTGACAAGTGAAAATACCCGCTAATCAATCCTTGTCCGTGGTCAACCAGAATTGTATTGCCGTTAAAAAAGAAGTTCCCTGTATCGATAACTGTTCCACTTGCAGGGGCATGTATGGCAGTGCCTTTTGGTGCCGCTATGTCCAGACCACTATGTGGATTGCGTGGTTGTTTGTTAAAAAACCGGCGTGATCCAAACACGCCACTCATACGCCCTTTGGCAGGTAGCCTGAAATCCAGATCGATTTGTTCCTGCTGTGTCCAGCGAGCCAGGTCTTTGCCGAGTTGTCCTCGTTCCTTTTTGATGCGCTTCATATCATCTGGATTTGGGTTGACTTTGCGTTTGTTTTTGATGGTGATGTAAGACTCAGGATATTTTTTGGGTTTTACATCAAACGCGATTGTATATCTGCTTTTACCAACAGGCTGAACAACGGCTTTGTGCTCACCCGGTTTGGTTGAAAGCGGGATGCCAATCAATGTAATCCAGTTTCCATTTTGCTGGGTTACCAATGTTTTTCTCTGGTTAAATGTGACTGTTGGCGCTGGCTGGTCGATTGGCTCCAGGGTTAGCTGAACAATACCACCTGGTACGGCATTCAGCGCTGGCATTGCCAGTCCTGCGGGGCTGGCTAATACAATCCAGCAAACAATACAATTTCTAATCTTCATTGATTTCCTCGACAGTACAAATGAGTGAGCCTTTACCCAGGCGCGTGGAGAGTCGTTGCCCTTTTGATACTTGATCAGTAGAGCGGATAATGTGTTGAGTATTCGGGTCAGTCACAAGCGCATAGCCGCGTGACAGGGTCGCTAGTGGACTGATAGCTTGCAGTGCCTGACTTGTATTTGTAAGTTGGGTTCGACTGCTCTGCAATGTATAGGTCATAGTCTGGTTTAAACGTTGATTCATCTGGGTTAACAATGCCTGGTAGCGCTCAATGGTTGCTGCTGGATTGTGCTGCATGAATAAAGCAGTGTCACTTTGTTGTCTGGATTTTAACTTCTCCAGCAGAGTATACATGCTTCTTTGTAGACGACAATCAAGTTCATCAATGCGTTGAAACTGGCTGTTAATTTGTGTTGCAGGGTGTATTTGGTGCAGACGTTTGTTGAGCCACTCCAGTGATTTGTTTTCCGAGTTGATGATGTCCTGTATTTTATATTCCAGCCATGCTTGATAGCTGCTGAACTTATCCATCCATTCGGCTTGATCCGGGCTGATCGTTTCGGCTGCTGCGGAAGGTGTGGCGGCACGAACATCAGCAACAAAGTCAGCAATGGTAAAATCAATTTCATGTCCTACGCCGGTAATCACGGGTGTTTTCATTTTAAATAAGGTATGTGCAACAATTTCTTCATTGAACGCCCACAAATCTTCCAGCGATCCGCCGCCTCGAGCAAGAATCAGAGCATCACATTGGTGGTGCTTGTCAGCCAGCTGCAAAGCTTTGGCGATTTCATCTCCAGCTCCGCTACCTTGCACTCTGGTCGGGTAGATGATTACGGGCAATGCGGGGAAGCGCCGCTGTAGCACGGCAAGAATATCCTGAATTGCCGCGCCTGTTGGTGAAGTAATAACACCGACCTGGCTAGGGAATGCCGGCAAGCTTTGTTTGTGTTCCTCATTGAACAAACCCTGTACTAATAAACGCTGCTTCAATGCTTCAAAAGCACGTCGTAAGGCGCCATCACCAGCTGCTTCCATTTGTTCAACAATAAGCTGGAAGTCACCTCTTGCTTCATACAGGCTGACCTGTGCTTGTACGAGTATCTGGTCGCCACTGGCTGGCGTAAAGTTGATTTTGTTCCTGGCTGAACGAAACATCGCACAGCGGATCTGGGCATGTGTATCTTTCAGCGTGAAATAGAGATGACCCGAAGCGGGTTGTGCCAGATTGGATATCTCTCCCTCAACCCAGATGCGAGGAAACACATCGGTTAATAGATTTCTGGTTTCTCTGGTAAGTTGTGAGACTGAATAGACTAACCGTTGCTGGTTTGAGTTGTGGCATTCAGAATCAGTGTGGATGAAATCGTTAACAACTGACATGCATTGATTTTATCATAATTGAGTCAAAACTTTAGTCTGTACGCAGTCGTGGAGTAGATACGAAGTGAGTACTATATGATTTAATACTGGAAAGTAACAGGTTGCGTCAAGTAACATTATCAGCCGGAAAACAAGCACATGAGCAGGCTATAGAAGGGACAATGGTTCACACTTGCATCTACAAAAGGCTGGGGGTCGATGAAACAATTGGGAAATTAATTTCTGGTCGCCCCACGATGAACAATTATGTGATATAACACAATCATACGTTCAATATTCTGCTGATCCTGCTCAAGTAGTTCGCAAATGTTGTGCGTTAATATCCGGGTTAATCTATGAAGTTCAAAATTACAATTAGAGGTCAATTATGGGTGCAGTTTACGGAATAATAAATCTTTTAGTCGGCGCATGGTTTTATCGCTCAGCCCACGCAGTTAAAAAACCAGCGATTACCTGGGCCGCAATTGGTGCTGGTGTTTTTCTGGGTTGCTTGATCATGGGCTATGGATTCAACTTAATAATGCAAACGATAACAGATCAAGATACATCAGTGATTTCTCCATCTGCAGGGAGTGGCGGTTCTGATATTGCTGATTATGGAACAGATTTTGTTGCAATACTTTACGAATTTATACCACTGATCTTTGGCTTGGTTGGCGCTGCAATTGTGCGGTCTGTATTTCTATTGAATACTGGATTGAAAGATACTTTTGGTTTTGTCAAGTCAATCAAATTTCCGAGTAAAGCGGATGTACAATCGTCTGATGTAGCAGAACATGTTCAACCTCCCACTAAAACAGATGATATTCAATCTTCTGATAAAACAGATTCAACCTAGTTGAAAACAAAACGACGAGAAGCCCCGCAACCTCTTTCTCAAGTAGATTCATCAAGGTTCCGGGGCACGTCTTCTATTGTTTTTGAAGTCGAGCGGCTATCTGTGCGTAACTTTTTGTTACCAACCGGATAATCTGTTATTACACGCTCAAGTGTAATTCATCTGTTGAAGTTTTCTCGATTTATGTCATCTGGTTTATTTTCGTTCGACCGCCAATCCTTTGCATTTAATTGCCGACCAGCAGTTGCTTTTTAGATTGACTTTAGATGTCCAGCACTTAACATCGATTACCGCTGTGGCGTTTATTTTAGCTGCTTCCAGGCTTAAAATTTGTCTGGCTTCGTTTTCATCACCTTCCTTGTGATCCTGGGTTTTGCTGTTGCAGGAATTCGATGTGACTTCAGAGAGGATTTTAAAATCGCCATCAGGTGCTTTGCCTTCGTCGTATAGCTGTACCTTTTTTGATTGGTCATGGATGTAAGGTGAAAAATCATCCGGGGTTGATGCGCATCCTGTGATTAAGGTGATGGCAGCGATTGCCAGAAAACTGTTATAAAGTACGTGTTTCATTGAAGATGCTCCTCTTACATACATAGTATTTAAAATATCACCCAAAATATGCCATCTGCGTATTGTATGATATCAACTGGCAGGAAGACATAGAAAATTATCTCATTACGGTCATTTTGGTATGATCTGAATATCCGCAACTCACCCTGAAGAATGATGTTTTTAGCCCGATTCAGTGTTTGTTAAATTGTCTTTGTTATGATCCTTCCGATGTCTTGGTGTATTCGTTCTGACAGATGCGGTTTGTTATCATATCGGTGGTTGGTAAGGTGTTTTCGTGTGAGTATGTTAATAAAACACTTTACAAGCTACTTATAACATGATAATTATTAACTATTATTGAGCGGTTTACTGCTGCCGATTTATTTTACGATTAAAATTATCAATCATAATGCTGACTGGTAACAAAACAGAAAAGAGGTGTTCTTTGGTGGATAAACCAGATACTGCTGGTTCGCATTCGCAATTTCAGCCAACACGCTGCGCTTTGGCAGTTGCTCTCGTGCTCACGACATCTGTGGCCACTGCAGCCAGAATTGAAGTTGATGGTAATAATGCGTTTTTTTCAGAAGATGGTAGCTGTTCCATACAGGAAGCGATTATAGCCGCCAATACGGATAAGGCGGTTGATAGTTGTAAGGCCGGAAATGGTGCAGATGTCATTATCCTGCCGGGCAGGAGTCGCTTTATTCTTCAGAGCTTCGCTGAAGATCTGCAAGGCTACAATGGTTTGCCAACAATCACCAGTGAAATCACAATTCGTGGTAATAATGCGGTCATCAAGCGACCTGCTGACGGTGGTTTTGATAAGTTTCGTATCATGCGAGTGGATAAAGGCACGCTGACACTCAATAAAGTAACAATAGAAAACGGGGTGGCAGATTTCAAGGGAAATGGACCTTTTGCGCCTGGTGTCTATGGCGGCGGGATTAATATCATTGATTCAACAGTAACGATCGAGTCGTCAACAATTACCGGATCAACCGCGACCACAGGTGGCGGAATCAGTGCGACAGAAAGTGACTTGAATATCATTGATAGCTATATTTCCTACAATGAAGGTGGCGGTATCAATACTGACAAGTCTACCGTCACGATCCAAAACACCAATATCACCACGAACCGTGGACATATTGGCGGTGGTCTGTCACTAAACCGAACCACGTTAACACTGACAAATAGTATTGTCAGTGGTAACAGTGTTGATTCATACGGTGGTGGTATCGATGGGCAATACAGCACATTTACAATTGATGGAAGTACAATTAGCAACAATGTCGCCGGGACATACGATGGCGGTGGTATTCACCTTGGCGATGGTGTGTTGACGCTGTCATCAAGCACGGTATCCGACAATTTTAGTGGTCGTGATGGCGGAGGTATCAAGCTTGATGAAAACGCCCAGGGATCAATTGCTAGCAGTACCATCGCCAGAAATACCGCAAGCCGTGGTGGTGGCGGAGTCGAGATGTGGACAAATAGTTTGAGCATCGATAATAGTACAATTTCCAGTAATACTGCAGCAACGCAAGGCGGTGGGGTGACAGCATGGTATGGTGCGGCCGTTACAGTGACTAATTCTACAGTCGCTGAAAATGCAGCACAAGAAGGAAGCGGCGCATTTAATGACCCCAAGAACAGTTTTATTTTTTTTAAGAACAGTATCGTAGCGAGTAACAAACTAGCGAAGAACTGTTCGGGTGGAGGCACCCGGGACAGTGGTAATAATTTCTTTGGCGATGAATCGTGCTCAGGCGAGTCGCAGGGTAATCCAAAACTTGGGCCGCTTCAGATTAATGGAAAAACCACTCTGGAGACCCATGCTTTGCTCGGTGGTAGTGCTGCGATTGATGCTGGAGATAATTCCATTTGCGAGGGGGGGCTAGTCGCTAATCTCGACCAGCGTGGTTTTAAGAGACCTTTTGATGGTGATGGTGATGGCAACGCAATCTGTGATATTGGGGCCCATGAAAATCAGGTGGTTGAGGCGCCTCCAGTTGATGGAGGGATTCAGCCTGCCCACAGTGGAGTCTGGTTTAACCCTGCCAGGGATGGTGAGGGCTATTTCATATACATTTCCGACAACGGCGGACAGCGGTCAGTAACGATGACCTTTTATACGTATGATAATGGCCAACAAGTTTGGCTGATTGGTACTCAGCAACTCACCCCGGGTTTTTCGACCGTATCAATACCGATGACTGTGACAACGGGAACGTCGTTTTCAGACTTCAATCCCAAAGAAATCGGGCGCAACGAATGGGGAACCATTACTTTGAAATTTAATTCCTGTGAGCGTGGTACCATCTCTTATTTTTCACCTGAACTTGGTTCTGGGGATATTGACATTTCACCTCTGGCAACGGTAAGTGGTCTTGCCTGTAATGCAGATGGCTTCTAAGCTGGTGGAGTTGAAACAATGAAATCAGAATATACAGGTTTTCGTATGATAATCAAAAGTTGTCATTTGCTGGTAACGCTATTGCTTGCCAGTCTGTCGATGGTGGCATGGTCAGCAGAGGATGGGACTGATGTGCCGCCAACAGTTCCAGAGCAAACACAAACGCCAGATCCAAATGATCCGGGTCCAACAGACCCTGAAGTGACAAATGCTGATCCAGCAAATCCAGAGCCAACCGACAGTCAAACAACAACTGATAAACCTGTCGATCCAGAGGCTACACCTGTCGATCAATCTCCTGTTGCGGAACCATCTGGCAGAGAAATTAATTCAACGTATAGTGGACTTTGGTTCGATCCTGCTCGAAATGGTGAAGGCTTTGCATTAGTCATATCAGAGACCACTGCTGGTTCTACAATGGTCGTGAGTTATTACACCTACGACGATCAAAAACAGACGATTTTTCTGATCGGTTCACAAGCACTACCATCAGGAACAACCAGTGTCACAGTACCTGTCATCATTACCAGTGGTGCCAGTTTTGGTAATTCATTCAAATCAGCCGATGTTGTAAAAACACCTGCCGGAACAATATCATTCACCTTTACGTCCTGTAATACAGGGGTTGTAGACTACAATTTAAATACACTCGGAAGTGGCAGTTTGTCTGTTGTTCGCCTGCTTGGCGTAGAAGACCTGGATTGTAGCTAGTCGTGCTTTTCGCCAGAATTCTATACTGAAAGCTGTGCTTGTGCTCTGTCTGTAAGCCCCGTGCTCAGTCCTTGATGCGCTTTGTTTACACTTCAGATCCGTTTTTTAATTGTGGGGAGATTAAGTCTTGCGGATTGATTAATCATTTGATCTCTTGACACATTAATTACCCAAAATTAACTTCTTTATACGGTTATGCAGAGATATCTGCACTGTTCCTGTCAATCATCTACAGAGGTCAATATTATGGGATGGAGAACACTGTCTGCTGAACAGGTCTATACGGAGCAACAGATTCTGGAACGCTTAGAGCATGAATTACCACATTGGCAATGTAAAGATGGCTGGATTCGGCGCAAGTATCGAACCAGTGGCTGGAAATCAACGTTAATGGTTGCCAATACAGTTGGGCATTTGGCGGAAGCCGCATTTCACCACCCTGACTTGACGCTGTCATATGCGTTTATCATCGTCAAACTCATGACCCATAGCGCCAAAGGAATTACCAATAAGGATTTTGAGCTGGCAACCAAAATAGAAGAGGTCGTCTGCTGGCAACCAGGTCATGAGAGTGGGGCGCTAGAGGGTACTCCTGATGATCCGCGTTTTAAATATATCAAATACGATAACTGAACGACCGGCTAGAGATTAAACGAGTTGCAGCAAAATGCCAGCGGCAACCGCTGAACCAATTACTCCCGCCACATTTGGACCCATTGCGTGCATCAACAGAAAGTTATGTGGATTGCTCTCCAGTCCTACTTTGTTAGCAACACGCGCTGCCATTGGTACCGCAGAGACGCCGGCTGCACCAATCAGTGGGTTGATCGGATCAGTTGAAACTTTGTTCATGAGTTTTGCCATAAGAACGCCTGTTGCTGTGCCAATACAAAACGCAATTGCGCCTAGCAGTAATATGCCCAGTGTTTCAAAGCGTAAGAAACTATCAGCGCTGAGTTTAGCGCCGACAGCCATACCCAGGAAAATGGTTGTAATGTTGATTAGCTCATTCTGTGCTGTTTTGGATAATCGTTCGACCATGCCGCATGTATTCATCAGATTACCAAAGCAAAACATACCAATGAGCGGAGCTGCAGAAGGCAACAGCATTGCGCATAACAGTAACAAAATGATTGGAAACAAGATCTTTTCCAGTTGACTAACATGGCGTAACTGGCGCATTTCGATGTTTCTTTCATTCTGAGTTGTTAATGCGCGCATAATTGGCGGTTGAATCAAGGGAACCAGCGCCATATAGGAATAAGCTGCCACAGCAATTGCTCCGAGCAAATCGGGTGCGAGTCTCGATGCGACATAAATTGCCGTTGGGCCATCGGCACCGCCAATGATAGCAATTGCTGCTGCTTGTTTCAGAGAGAAATCCATTCCCGGAATCGCGTTCAATGCGAGCGCGCCAATCAAAGTGGCAAAAATACCGAATTGTGCTGCTGCACCGAGTAACAAGGTTTTTGGGTTAGCCAGCATTGGACCGAAATCAGTCATCGCGCCAACACCCATGAAGATGATCAGTGGTAACACACCTGATTTAATACCAAAGTAGAAGTAAGAGAGAATTCCACCATACTCAGCGATGCCAGCAAGTGGAATATTGCTCAATACAGCTCCGAAACCAATCGGTAATAGCAGTAATGGTTCAAATCCTTTACGGATAGCCAGGTAGAGTAAGAGTAAGCCGACACTCATCATTACTGCCTGACCGAGACTAATATTGGCGATG
>DRLZ01000343.1 GCA_011322755.1 Crenotrichaceae bacterium | reverse complement strand
TACAAAACGCTTTCTGATCATCCCTTTCTCAGGTTAAGCACATTCTCGGAATGTTTGAATCAACCGGATACAGTGAAAAAAATTCCACATTTGGTAACAGGTAGCTGGGTTTATGGAACGCTGTCTACCTGGATTGGCGACACCGATAAAAATCGGGCATGGGAGATGCTTGGTGATGCAAAAATCTGTTACGATAGAGTGGTATCAGGTGGTGCGCTTAGCGATGAGCAGCGTGAACAAGCCACCATAGAGCTTGCAATTTGTGAAGGATCTGACTGGTTCTGGTGGTTTGGCGATTATAATTCAACCGACATCGTGAGTGATTTCGAGCAATTATACCGATCCAATCTACAAAACCTTTATCGTGTCCTTGACATGGAGCCACCATCGTATTTGTTTGATTCATTTACGTTTGGAGGTGGAAGCCCTGAAATGGGCGGGGCAATGCGAACCGGGAATGAATCTTGAGCAGACCATGACATGCTGCTTGTATTCTTCAAGTTCTGGTTAGAACGAAATTTAATTTAATAATAACTTTTGAATACAAAAATAGAGCTTCTTGAGAGCAGGCGCGCAGGTATTCTGCTGCATATCACATCAATTCCCGCTTCGGTTGGTAACGGTTATTTGGGACAGGAGGCTAGACATTTCATCGATTTTCTCTGTCGATCCAGAGTTTCTGTTTGGCAGATGTTGCCATTAGGCCCGACTCAATTTAACGGTTCGCCTTACCAAACGCTTTCTGTACACGCGAATAATCCACGGTTTATTGATTTGCCCTGGTTGGAAAACAAGGGTTGGTTGGTATGTGACCAAAATCAACCAACTTATGAAGAGGCAGAGTCTTATCACAATGCCCAGCTAAAGCTGGCTTATAGCGGTTTTTGCCAGAAAGCATCTGAGCAGGAACATATAGAATACAAGGTGTTTAAACAGACACATCAGCAGTGGCTGGATGATTATGCTTTATTTATAACACTCCATCATCAGTTTTCAGGAAAAGATTGGCAGCAATGGCCGGTTGGTTATCGATGCCGCGAGAAAAAAACCATCAGTACAGCAAAACAAAATCTGAAAGATCAAATAGATCAATATTGTTTTGAGCAGTATGTGTTCCACTTGCAATGGTGTGAGCTAAAAGAATATGCTGCGCAAAAAGGAGTTCATCTGCTTGGTGATATGCCGATTTTTGTTGCTTCCAATAGCGATGCTGTGTGGGCGCATCCACAGTTGTTTGAATTGAACGAAGATGGCAGTGCACGCGTTGTTGCAGGCGTACCACCGGATTATTTTTCGGAAACGGGTCAATTATGGGGTAATCCACTTTACTGCTGGGAGGCGATGATTAATGACGGCTTTAGCTGGTGGATAGGACGCTTGAAATCCCAGCTTGAACTCTTTGATTGTGTCCGTTTTGATCATTTTCGTGCACTTGAATCCTATTGGGAAATTCCTGCAGACGCTGAAACTGCAGTGCATGGCGAATGGATCAAGGCACCAGGTAAGCAACTGTTGTCAGCATTTATCAATTATTTTGGATCATTGCCATTAATTGCTGAAGATCTGGGGATTATTACCCCTGAAGTCGAAGCCTTGCGTGATGAATTTGAGCTGCCGGGTATGAAAGTCCTGCAGTTTGCCTTTGGTGGCGGCCCGGATAATATACATTTGCCTCATAATCATGTGCCTAACAACGTTGTGTATACAGGGACTCATGATAACGATACAACGTGTGGCTGGTATAACAGCCTGGATGACAGTATCAAGACTTACGTTGATGAGTATCTGGCCAATATGGAACAAGACCCTGCGTGGCGGTTAATTCGCTCCGCTATGGCTTCAACTTGCCAGCTAGCAGTTATTCCTATGCAGGATGTGTTGTCTCTGCCGAGTGAATGTCGCATGAACACACCGGGAACCATTGAAAACAACTGGCATTGGCAACTGAACTGGGATCAGCTTGAAGATGAACAATCTGATCATCTGTGTCATCTGGTAGGATTGTATGGAAGAGCTGCGTAGCATAGCCCAGTGGACGGTCTTGTTACGGGATAACACCCTGAAACGACGCAAGGTTTTCTTATTGTTGTGCTAACAACCAATTATTCTGATTAACCGTTCATACTGTGCAAACAACCATTTGTCGATAAATGCAGTTATCGTCACCTTGGTTCTAGCGAGTTTCATATTTTCTGCCATACTTGTCTATGTGACTGTTGATGATGTGATGGCTGCAGTATCCTGCCCACATCCCCTCCTCCCTCTGTGGACATCACTAGACAGTCCCAGACCGAGCCATGCTATGCAGGGTTCGGTCTTTTTGTTTGTGTGAATTGCATAACCTCACTTGTAGAAATCCATTATCCACAATACACTGTGCGGTTCTATTAAATTCTGGATTACTACTTTATGCAGGTTTTTCTTACATCGCTTGGTTGCCGTCTAAATGAAGCCGAGTTACAAACATGGGCGCACCAATTTAACGAGGCTGGTTTCTCGATTGCCAGTAAAGCTGAAAATGCCCGGCTGATTGTGATGAATTCCTGTGCTGTAACTCAGGAAGCCGTGCGCAAATCACGCCAGTCTGTAAGACGTTTGAAAAAACAGAATCCGGATGCAAAACTCATCGTCAGTGGTTGTTTTGCAACGTTGAATACAGAGGAAGTCGCAGAAATGCTTGGGGTTGATCTGGTGGTCACTAATTCTGAAAAAGATCAGTTAAGCAAACTGGGGCTTGATTTACTGGGTTCAACGCACAGTGCAGTCTGTGAGGAAGAGGCTCATGATCGACCCCCTGCATTGTTTCAGTTAGGGCGACAACGTGCGTTTATTAAAGTACAGGATGGGTGTCGGTATCGTTGTACTTTTTGTATCGTTACCATTGCACGTGGAGATGAAGTCAGTCGTCCAGTCGGGGAAATAGTCGATGAAGTCAATCGTCTGGTCAACCAGAATGTACAGGAAATTGTATTGACAGGCGTTCATCTGGGTGGATATGGTCATGATGTAAGCTCAAGTCTCCCTGAATTGATTCAAACGATTCTTGATGAAACAGACATCCCGCGTCTACGCATGGGTTCACTGGAACCCTGGGAGCTGAATGAAACATTCTTTGGTTTGTTTGAAAATCCCAGAATGATGCCGCATCTACACCTGCCGATGCAAAGTGGCTCAGATACAGTACTACAACGCATGGCAAGACGTTGCAAAACAACAGATTTTTCGACGATGATTAACACAATGCGTGGAGTGATTGCTAATTTAAATATTACCACTGATATGATTGCCGGTTTTCCCGGAGAAACCGAGAGCGAATGGCAACAAACTCTGGATTTTGTTGAGCAAATGCAATTTGGTAACATTCATATATTTCCTTATTCACCCCGACAAGGAACCAGAGCTGCATCATTAACGAATCAGGTTGATCCCGCCATACGAAAAGCCAGAGCCAGTCAGCTCTCCACGCTTTCCCGGAAGCTGAAAGCGAATACCATGCAGACAATGCTTGGGCAGGTTACACCTGTTCTCTGGGAGGGTAAACAATCTCTGGTTGATGAGAATATGCCGCTTGTCTTTGGATACACCCCAAATTATGTTCGAGTGGCGATACATAAAGAATGTTCTACTTCAATCCTTGGTAATTCAATTACCCGAGTTAAATTAATTTGCATGGCAAGCAACAATCAATATGTGCTGGTAGAACCCGATATTACACAGCAACCATTGATAGCAGAACAAAATTACTATTGAGAAATGGGCTTTTGTTTATTCTGTATGAATGATTTCTAACGGTAAGGCAAGCACATGTAAGATGTGCTGATCATGATCTTGATCAGATTCTGAAACTTTGTTTAGGCACTGAACAAAACAACCTGGTAGAGCAACTCAAGAATCCAAGCTCAGATATGATGGTCAACAGACGTTTCGACTGGTTTATGCCTTTGTTATTCAGCAATCCAGTCTACAGCAGGATTTTGGTGCAAAATTGCTGTGTGAGAATCTCAAACACACTCCCTGTAATTACAGCCCGGCAAACAGTTCCTGATGAGGCAGAACCAACAACCGGGACTGAGGATTCTCTCGCAAATGATGGGCTTGATCTACAAGCCCATTAAAAAATCAACAGGACGTATTATTTTACTGTGTTAAAACGTCTGTTCCCTCATGAGTTAACAGGGCAATTGTCTGATAACCAGACGTTACTCATGATATTTTCTGAAATCTGCCAATAGCTGACTCAGTTTGTAAAAGGGCGATCAAAGCCGCATTTGTTTATTGCCTATAAACTTTTTTCGTTTAGGTTGGAGCGAGGCTAATGTTAACGGATTGGTAGTGGTTGATAGCGCTTGGTTATTAAAAGAACACTATTAATAGTTTGTATAGTTATAGTTAGACAAAGCGTTTATGTTAGCATCTGCTCTCTTTTTTTGTGATGGAATTCAGGAAAAATAGATGGATGCATGAAATATGGTAGAAGTGTATTAAGTTTTTTCTACAATCATTGCTTGTAAATATCAAATGGGGATCATCTCATTGGCTACCAATTTCAGATGCGATTTACCAATAACATCATAAAAATCATAATGTTATTGTTATTAAAAATCACTTGAAAAATAGGCACAGACTATGCTTTAAATAAAAACAACAAGCTATATATAAGTAAATACAGAGCACCAGAAGAACCTTAGTCTGACCCTTGCAATCTCTCTAAGTCTATCTACACTTCAGCTACACAGGAAAACAGTTAATCAAAGAACATAGTTTTCTTGTTATGAATAATAAGGTGATACTTGTTTTCTCAGATCAGGTAATTCGCCCTAGTCAGAAAAACACTTGAGCCACTCAAGAACAATATATATTTGACCTGGGTACCTGTTGATTTCTTAGAACAATAATAGGGTTAAGTAAATGGTTAATATTTTTAGACGATTCTTAGACTCGATGCTGGAACAGTATCTCACTGTTTTGATCGCAATGGGTCTTGTTGCCTGCGCAAGTTATTTTGTTGTATTTTCTAATTTCAAAGATCAACAAGGTGACTCATCATTGATTCGAATGGCAGGAGAGCAAAGTAAGCTTATACAGCATACTAATTTCCTGGCATCTCAACTCTTGCTGATGAAAGATGAACAACAAATTCATAAGCTAAAGCGGGAAATCGGTAATAATCTGGTACGTATCGGTGACAACAATGAAAGGTTGAGTCATGGTCAAAAATATATCATAGAATTTGGAAGACCAGTTTATTTAGATAACAATTTGACTG
>DRLZ01000342.1 GCA_011322755.1 Crenotrichaceae bacterium | reverse complement strand
GATAACACCGGCAAATCAGACAATGCATCGGGCTGGAAAGCAAGATGAGGAACCCTGTGTTCAGGATCGCTGGTCATTACCCGAACCACATCAACAATATCAGCAACCACTGCTGAAGCTGTGGGTTCGGCTCCTGCGCCAGCGCCATAGTACAAGGTAGGGCCGACTGCGTCACCGTGTACCACAACCGCGTTCATTACACCATCAACATTTGCCAGCAATCGACGCTCTGGCACCAGCGCCGGATGGACACGAAGTTCAATGCCGGCAGCTGTTTTACGGGCAATACCCAAATGTTTGATTCTGTAGCCGAGTTGTTCTGCGTAAATAACATCATCCGAGGTGATGTCACGAATCCCTTCTGTAAACGCCTTATCAAATTGCAACGGGATACCAAAAGCGATGGCTGCGAGAATTGTCAGTTTATGTGCAGCATCAATGCCTTCAACATCAAAAGTAGGGTCTGCTTCTGCATAACCAAGCGCCTGCGCTTCTGTTAACACATCTGAAAAATCACGCCCTTTATCACGCATTTCTGTGAGGATAAAATTACTTGTTCCGTTGATAATCCCGGCTAACCATTGAATCTGATTGGCAGCTAAACCTTCACGGATAGCTTTTATAATCGGAATACCACCAGCCACAGCAGCTTCAAATGCGACCATGACACCATTTTCTTGCGCCAAGGCAAAGATTTCATTGCCGTGGAGAGCAATCAATGCCTTGTTGGCAGTCACAACATGTTTGCCATTATTAATTGCTTGTATAACCAGTTCTCTGGAGAGTGTTTCGCCGCCAATCAATTCAACGACAATATCCACATCGTCTGCGTTGACGACCGCAAAAGGGTCGGTTGTCAGCTCAATATCATCGGTCTGGCAAATTCTGGTTGCAGTCAGAGATCTCGCGGAAGCCCGACTGACAAGAATATCGCGACCTGCCCTGCGTCCAATTTCCTCGGCATTTCTACGCAATACATTGACAGTTCCTCCGCCAACGGTACCAAGTCCCAGTAGTCCAATTCTTACAGGATCCAAAATCGTTTACCTCTTCCGAATGTTATTTAACTTGTCAGTTGAAATTATATCGCGTTGTCTTTGCGAAACATATTACGAATTCCACGGACAGCCTGCCGGGTACGGTGTTCGTTTTCAATCAGGCTGAAACGAACATGATCGTCACCGTATTCACCAAACCCGACACCAGGCGATACCGCAACTTTGGCATCCAGTAATAGTTTTTTCGAGAATTCAAGAGAACCCATTTGTTGATAGTATTCAGGTATTTTTGCCCATACAAACATGGTTGCTTTCGGCTTCTCAACATTCCAGCCAGATGCAGACAAGCCATCACACAACACATTACGGCGACTGTAATACATGTTTCGAATGTCGCTGACACAGTCCTGTGGGCCTTCTAACGCTGCAATTGCTGCAACCTGAATCGGGGTAAACATACCATAGTCAAGATACGATTTAATTCGCGCGAGCGCAGATACAAGTGTTTTGTTTCCGCACATAAAGCCAACTCGCCAGCCCGGCATATTATAGCTTTTGGAAAGTGAGAAAAATTCAACCGCAACCTCTTTTGCATCTGGAACTTGTAGAATAGACGGGGCAATATAACCATCGAAAACGATATCGGCATAGGCAAGATCATGGACGACATAAATATTGTATTCCCTGGCGATGTCGACTATTTTCTCGAAAAATTCAAGTTCTACACACTGGGTTGTCGGGTTGCCTGGAAAATTAAGAATAAGCACCTTGGGTGAAGGCCATGTTGTCTTGATTGCTTTTTCCAGCTCCTCAAAAAAATCAACCCCGGGTATCATTGGTACATGGCGTATGTCGGCGCCCGCAATCACCATTCCGTATGGGTGAATTGGATAAGCCGGGTTGGGGACTAAAACAGCATCGCCTGGACCAACAATGGCCATTGCCAGGTGCGCGAGCCCTTCTTTTGAACCAATCGTTACAATTGCTTCGGATTCGTAATCCAGGTCAACATCAAACCGACGCTTGTACCAGCCACAAATTGCTTTACGCAGTCTTGGAATCCCTTTTGACCAGGAATAACGATGTGTATGTTCTTTTTGTGCTGCTTGCACAAGTTTATCAATAACATGTTTTGGTGGCGGCTGATCGGGGTTACCCATTCCAACGTCGATAATATCTTCACCACGAGCACGTGCTTGCGCTTTGAGTAAATTGACTTCGTTGAATACGTAGGGAGGTAAACGACTGATACGTTGAAACTCTTGCATATGTGAATATGTGTTGAATTTGAGTTTATTCGAATTATTCGAGTTATCGATAAAGTTGAAACAGAGATCACCGTCTCTGCTAAAAATACTACGCCCCTGGGTTACTCAATGATCAGACCATCGCAGGATGTCTGTGATCTAAAGATATTGACGGATAAATAGCAGCATTCCACTGACTGTGACAGAATGAGTTCAAATTCCCAGGCGCCATTCGTGCAGTTCTATTCTACAGCCAATATCCACAAAATGTATGATTTTTCATTCACGATTCATGCACTTCGATCTATACTTGTATGGAGTAACCATGCGATCTCAGCGATTTCATACTTGGAAAAACAACGATCCAGTAACCAGATTGTTATTTTCGATGGTTGAAATTGTTGAGTCATACCCCTATTAAAACCAGAGAGACACTGGTATCAGAAAGAGTTATTCTCGAATTGCAATTGAAATGATAGAATCGAAGCTTGCAGCAATCAAATATGATATAAGAAGTAACTATGTCTGAAATCAACATCGACCACGAAAACGATCAGGAGCTTGTTGTACGCGAGGCGCCGATAAAACCCAAGCGTCCTCCACTGTATAAAGTTGTCTTGCTTAATGATGATTTCACACCCATGGATTTTGTTGTCGAGATTCTAAAACGTTTTTTTGGAATGAATGAAGATAAGGCTACCCAGATCATGCTGCATATACATCACCGAGGAGTCGGTGTTTGTGGTATTTTTACCAAAGATGTTGCAGAATCAAAAGTGCAGATAGTGAATGATTATTCACGTCACAATCAACATCCGTTGCTTTGTTCAATGGAAAAATCGTAGGTCTGAAAATGTTAGATAAAGAACTCGAACACACATTGAACAACGCTTTTAAATATGCGTACAAATACCAGCATGAGTTTATTACTGTCGAACATCTGCTTTTGGCGCTACTCGATAATTCCTCAGCTAGGGACGTTCTGGATAATTGCGGTGTCGGCATTGAACAGCTGATTACTGAGCTGACTGAGTTTATTGAACAAACCACACCGGTTCTTCCTGATAACTCAGGACGTGAAACCCAACCAACACTAGGGTTTCAGAGAGTTTTGCAGCGGGCAGTATTCCACGTTCAGTCATCTGAGAAAAATGAAGTCAGTGGTGCAAATATCCTGGTCGCCATTTTTAATGAGCAAGATTCACATGCTGTCTATCTGTTACAGCAACACGATATGTCACGTCTTGATGCGGTGAACTATCTCGCTCACGGAGTGACCAAGACCAAGGATGATCAATTTGATGAAATCGACACCGAAAGTGATCAAATCGACACTGAACAGATACAACCAAACAACTCCCCTTTGCAAAATTTTTCACGTAATCTGAATGCTGATGCAGAAGAGGGTAAAATCGATCCATTGATTGGTCGTGACATGGAAATTGAGCGTACCATTCAGATCTTGTGTCGACGCAGAAAAAATAACCCATTACTGGTCGGTGATGCAGGGGTTGGTAAAACTGCAATTGCTGAAGGTCTCGCCAGGCGTATTGTAGAGGAACAAGTACCTGCTGTATTACTTGACGCTGTCATCTATTCACTTGATCTGGGCGCTCTGGTCGCAGGAACAAAATACAGAGGTGATTTTGAAAAGCGCTTAAAATCAGTTCTGGCTGAACTTGAAAAAATACCAAACTCAATCCTTTTTATTGATGAAATTCATACCATCATCGGTGCTGGCGCAACATCTGGCGGGGTCATGGATGCTTCAAATCTCATCAAACCGATGCTTGCTTCCGGACAACTACGCTGTATTGGCTCGACAACTTATCAGGAATACCGTGGTATCTTCGAGAAAGATCACGCCTTGACCCGGCGTTTTCAAAAAATTGATGTCATCGAGCCCTCAATTGATGAAACAGTAGAAATACTCAAAGGCTTACAGTCACGATTCGAGGAATTTCATTCGGTCCGCTATTCGCCTGATGCTCTAACGATCGCTGCCGAGTTGTCAGCGCGCTATATTAACGATAGACAACTCCCTGACAAAGCAATTGATGTGATCGATGAAGCGGGTGCTCAACAACGTATTCTTGCCGATAAAGATAAACTGGATACAATTGATATCCCCCAGATTGAAGAAATTGTATCAAAAATTGCACGCATCCCTCCCAAGTCAGTTTCCACCAGCGACCTTGATAAATTAAAGTCACTGGAATCCAGTTTGAAAATGATGGTATTTGGTCAGGATGAAGCCATCTCTGCCTTGACTTCTGCAATAAAACTTGCGCGTGCGGGGCTTGGAAATCGCCAGAAAACAATCGGATCGTTTCTGTTTGCAGGTCCAACAGGCGTTGGAAAAACTGAAGCGAGCCGGCAGCTTGCCCAGGTACTTGGTATTGAGTTGATTCGTTTTGATATGTCCGAGTATATGGAGGCGCATACAGTATCAAGGCTGATTGGCGCACCTCCAGGTTACGTTGGTTTTGATCAAGGTGGTCTGTTAACCGAAGAAGTGAATAAACATCCACATGCAGTGCTATTACTTGATGAAATTGAAAAAGCGCATCCAGATGTCTTTAATCTGTTACTGCAGGTAATGGATCATGGAACATTAACCGATAATAACGGCCGCAAAGCAGATTTCAGAAACATTATCCTGATTATGACAACCAATGCTGGCGCAATAGAGAGCAGTCGCTCATCCATGGGTTTTCAATCCCAGGATCACAGCAGCGACAGCATGCAGATTATTAATAAAATGTTCAGCCCGGAGTTTCGTAACCGGCTGGACTCGATTATCCAGTTTCAATCATTAAGCCCAGAGATACTGGAACGTGTCGTTGATAAATTTATTATTGAACTGGAAGCACAACTGGCCGATAAGCACGTGACACTCTCGCTGGATCCGGCTGCACGCAGCTGGCTCGCAGAGCATGGCTGCGACCCGAAAATGGGTGCGCGACCAATGGCCAGGTTGATTCAGGATAACATTAACAAGCCACTCGCTGAGGAATTACTGTTTGGTAAGCTTGCTAATGGAGGAAGTGTTTTGATTTACCTGGAGAATGAGAAACTGTCATTTAAATTTGAAGAGAGCAATAATAACAAGATACCTGTTCTTGAAGATGACGGTTAATGGTCTTTACACCTGACAGGCTTTAGCGCATGCGGAAAGTAATGCGACCTTTTGATAAATCGTAAGGTGTCATCTCGACCTTAACCCGATCACCAGTCAGAATGCGTATATAGTGTTTGCGCATTTTTCCTGAAATATGGGCAGTAATCACATGTCCATTGTCCAGCTCTACCCGAAATGTCGTATTTGGAAGGGTTTCAATAATCTTTCCTTCCATCTCAATCTGATCTTCTTTTGCCATTTTTTACCCGTTGTTTATTTCGTTATGTCATTTTAGTTGTTACAACATTAACCTTTAATGACTACTTGGTGTGTTAAATTAATATTGCTGCCAGCATGATGTGCTTGTGATGCAGTCTGTTTGCCCTCAGGCAAGTCGCGTATGATAACACAGAACAATCAATGACTCAGTTGCTGTATAAAAATTGATGACAATCCTAAAAACGCCATAAATCCGATGACGTCAGTGATTGTTGTTAACACCACCCCTCCTGCTAACGCGGGGTCAATATCAAATCGCAGCATCAGTAGCGGAATGATTGCTCCAGCCAATGCGGCACAAATTAAATTAATCACCAGCGCAACCCCAATCACCAGACCCAGTATTGCATCGTCAAACCAATAGCCTGCAATGAAAGCAACAATAACAGCCCATAAAATGCCATTCACTGCTCCGACTCCAAGCTCCTTGGTTAATACCTGAAAAGCATTTGCTTCACCAATATGTCGTAAGGCAATACCCCGGATCACTAAAGTTAAGGTTTGACTCCCGGCGATACCGCCCATGCTGGCAACAATTGGCATCAAAATCGCCAACGAAACCACTTGTTGCAGTGTAACCTCAAACAGGCCGATGACTGCAGACGCGATAAACGCTGTAATCAAATTGATTCCAAGCCAGACAGAGCGACGACGGGCACTGATAAAGACCGGCGCAAAAATATCAGTATCTTCAGCAAGACCGGCATGCCCCATCAAGCTGTGTTCAGCCTCATCACGAATAACATCCATGACATCATCAACTGTAATGCGACCAATTAAACGCCCATCCGTATCGATTACAGGCGCCGAAACCAGGTTTTTTTGTTCAAACAGCATCGCCACTTCACTGGCTGGTGAAGTGGCTGAAATGGGGTGCAAATCTTCGAGCATGAGTTCATCGACAGCTTGTTTTTCATCGCTGGTCAATAACACTGTCAATGGGAGTGCGCCGAGATAATGGTCGGTTCGATCCACAATGAACAGGCTGTCTGTCAAATCAGGCATTTGCCCGCGTGATCGTAAATAGCGCAAGACAACGAGAACACTGACATCAGGTCTAACCGTGACCACGTCAAGATTCATTAAACCGCCAGCGCTATCCTCTGGATAAGATAACACTGCTTCCAGGCGTCGCCTGTTCTGATTATCCAGTGCCAGAAGTATTTGACCGGTTACGACTTCTGGAAGATTTTGAATCAGGTCTGCCAGATCGTCTGTTTCAAGTTTTGCGACCGCAGCAATCAGTGTTTGGGTATCGGTTACATCGACTAAAGTTGTTCGAACTTCATCACTGAGCTCGACCAGAATCTCACCTCGTAGCTCAGGTGCAACAAGGCGCCAGACAACAATACGATCATTTGGCTGCAGCGCCTCAAGCATATGTGCAATTTCAGCCGGATGGAGTGCATTGATCATGCCTCTCAAGCGCAGAAACGTACCTGCTTCAAGACCATCTGCGATAAATCTCAAATGGTCTTGTGTATTTTCTTGATGTGTACTTGGCATGCAAACGCCTATTCGTAAGTATGTGTCAGATCAGTTACTGGATTTCATTCTGGCATCTGTACTAACTGAAAATGTATGGAATTGGAACAGCTAAGACATGCAGATGTTAGCGGCTAACTTAAGCGATGTGTGCTGAGGATTCCCTGTATATTGACCCGGTTAGATCAGGGCAATAATACTTTTCCTGGTACTCGCTAATCTGAGCAGATGATAGAGAAGCTGCGCTCAGGAATTCTCACAAAAACTTTTTTACACCATAGCCCATTATCGCTGTAAAGAATTTACTGCATGAATCAGATATAACTTATTGTAAACAATAATATATAATATATCAAAGGATTACATTAATAATGACAGCACATGTCTTGCATCCATTCGCACAGTTTGTCAGCTGTCATACAAGCAAAGAGAAGCATGTTTATCGCCGTGCAGACTGAATGCTATCGAAAAAGTCAATATCACTAAAATTATCTAGGTTTCAGTTATTTTCAGGTAAAATACATTCCAATGCGGGATATCCCTACTGGGTTGCTACGTTTTCGACATTTCAGTGTAAACACTTGATGTACGTGTTCAACACGCCTAAACGACTATCAAACGGAGTCTACTATGCATCCTATCTTATTATTTTTATTCTTGACCAGCCTGTCGTTTCACACGCTAGCAATTACACCATCATGTGACAATGCATCAACCCCGATTGGGGCATTGCCACCAGCAATACCGGTCTGGTGTCTGACTGCTGGCGCCAATGGCGCAGCGACGTTTATAGCGTCAGATAACACATGGCTGGACGAATTTAACCATGGTCTGAGCCTGGCACCAATTGGTTCCGGGTATCAACGCTATAGCCTGGGTAATGACCCGCAACAACAACAATTTAGACAAGCTAATCACTGGATGCAAGACATTTCACTTACAGCGCGTGGTGGTGTAACCATGCGTCCAGACCCAGCGTTTCACTTCGACAATGGAAGGCTGGTTATCGAGGCAGACGTTGCTGCTGGCATTCAGAGTTATGACAGTGGCATCTGGCCAGAAATCACCATTACTACCGCACCACAACCAACCGGTGCGCGCCGGGATGCCTTGTATGCATATGATCATTTTCCAGGGCACACAACACTCGGTTGCCGTTTCCAGTCGGATCGTATTGTTGTCTGCTCATTATTTGATGACACTCAAAAAGGTGCAAACGATGGTGGTCGAATCTGGGAAATGAGTTTTTTTCAACACGTTGGTACTGATAACACAGGTGGCGGGCCCTGGGGTGATGCTGAAAATGCGTGGCGTGTTTGTCTGGATGGTGACTCAGACATTCTATGCCGAGACAGGTTCCGCCTGGTAATCACTCAAACAAGCCTGACACTGTTTGTGAATGATGTTGAATATTTCTCTCAAAAAGGGTTGCCTGTTTTGCCAGAAGATATAACAAATGGACCGGTTTATATTTATTTCTCAGGTGTCAGCACTACAATACAGCCCAGTGATGTTGCTCGCTTTCATTGGGACAGGCTTGCGATTAATCAATACCAGCCGGAGCAACCAAGCACCAGTCAATGTCGATTGCAACGTCAGGATTCGAATGGAAACTGGCAGACATTACAACAACCTTATCCCTGTCCATGATTGTATACTGCCAAAGCAGATTGGACAGACCACTGCTTGCATCGATGGATACGTTTAGATCATTTTTAAAAAGCTATACAATGCGCGCTGATGCGAATATTTTTTTAGTTTGACTCCTGCTGGTTTTTTTATCGGAGTATCAACAGGGAATACTGAGCAAGACCTGGCTGGTTGTTTTAGACAATCTTGATGTTGCTTGAATAATTGAAATAATACAAAAAAAATGAAAAGACAACGCTGGAATAGTGAATGGGGTTTTTTACTGGCTGCAGTTGGTTCGGCAGTTGGGTTGGGGAATATCTGGCGCTTTAGTTACCTCGCGTATGCACATGGCGGGGGCGCTTTTTTAGTGCCTTATTGTATTGCTTTGTTGACCATTGGTATTCCACTGCTGATTCTTGAATTTGGTGCTGGACATGAACGTGAAGGTTCTGCGCCGCTGGTGTTTGCGAAAATATCCAGAGATTGGGAATGGCTAGGCTGGTGGGCTGTGGTTATGGTGATGTTCGGCATTATGCTGTATTACAGCACAATCATTTCCTGGTGTCTGAATTATCTGTTTTTATCGTTTGGATTAAATTGGGGTGACGATCCAAATACTTTTTTCTTTAAGGAATTTCTACAAGTCAGTGATTCGCCGGCTGATTTTGATTCACTCAGATTACCAATTCTATTGGGACTGGTGGTTATCTGGTTATCCTGCTGGATCATCGTACGTCGAGGGATACAAAGCGGGATTGAACTGGCCAACAGAATTTTAATGCCTTTGTTACTCCTGCTGACAATTATCATGACGATTTGGGCAACAACGCTGGAAGGTTCCATGACAGGTCTACGTGCTTACCTGGAGCCTGATTTTTCCAGAATGACGGATCCTCAGGTATGGATTGATGCGTATAGCCAGATCTTTTTTACGTTAAGCCTTGGATTCGGCATTATGATCACTTATGCGAGTTATCTTCCTGAAAAAAGTAATTTGACCAAAACAGCTCTAATCACTGTGTTACTCAACAGTGGTTATTCTATTCTCGCTGGTTGCGGTGTGTTTGCCATCCTGGGGTTTATGGCAGAATCACAACACAAGGAGATTGCCGATGTTGTATCACAAAGTATTGGTCTGGCTTTTGTGGTTTATCCAAAAGCGCTGAATCTGATTCCTGGCGGCAATTTATTTGGAGTCATCTTTTTCTTTTGTCTGGTGATTGCCGGACTCTCGTCCGCTGTTTCCATTATTGAAGTTTTTATTGCTGCGATGATTGATAAATTCGGCTTTTCCCGACCACATCTTGCATCGATTCTTTGCTTAAGCGGGCTGTTAGGATCAGCTGTATTTGCAACACAAGCAGGTCTCCACTGGCTGGATATCGCTGATCACTTTATTACACACTATGGTCTTGTGAGCATTGGTTTTTTCGAGTGTATTGTCATTGCGTGGATTTTTAACCTTGCTACGCTACGAGATCATATTAATCAGATTTCATCGTTCAAACTGGGTCAAGGCTGGAGCAAAATCGTGCAATTCGTGACCCCTGCGGCACT
>DRLZ01000341.1 GCA_011322755.1 Crenotrichaceae bacterium | reverse complement strand
CTTGTGATTCGTGGTGCGGTCGGGAATGGAATTCGTGTTGTTGCTCCCATGTCAAGTGTCACAGATGACTTACAAGTGATGGATGATAATGATTTGGAACAGTACGACATTGTCATGGTTGCTGACTGTATTTCGGCTGCGATTATCCAGATTACGAATGCAGACCCTGATACTACTGGAACACTTGAACATCTGTCTGGAAGTGGTGTTCCGGGAAATACAGTATCAAATCTTGATAAAGTTTATCGAGATGATGCTGAGGTCATGAATTTAGCAACACATGTTTTTTATATAGGCAGCGGTGTGAGTGGCTTGCCCGCCTTGTTTCAAAAGGTGGGATCTAATTCGGCTGAAGAACTGGTTGAGGGCGTCGAAGGCATGCAGATTCTCTATGGAGAAGATATTGATGGCGATGCAAGTGCTGATCGATTTCTGACGGCGAACCAGGTTGATATGAATCATGTTATTTCGGTAAGAATTAGCATTTTATTACAAAGTATTACCGATCATCTGACGACTGATGCACAATCTTATGCATTCAATGGGACATCTGTAACACCGACAGACCACAGAGTCAGGCGTGTTTTTACGACAACAATTAGCTTGCGGAACCGTATTCCGTAATGGCACAGACTCTCATGATCATACGTTCAAAACCACAGTTTACAGTTCCAAAACAAGAGCAACGAGGAGCAACTCTGGTTGTCTCTTTAATTCTATTAATTGTGATGGCGATGATTGGATTATCCAGTATGCAGTCCACCACGTTTGAAGAAAAAATGGCTGGTAATATGCGTGACCAAAGCGTTGCATTCCAGGCTGCTGAAACAGCATTGCGTGCTGGTGAAATCTATCTTGGCACACCAATTTTACCTGTTTTTAACGGCAGTGACGGTCTATATCAACCAGCATCTGGTTCTACTGACTTGCCGGTTTGGGAAACGATTGACTGGTCAGATGCCAGCAATGTAGTGACGGTTAGCAACCTGACCATCGCAGATGCCATCAATAACCCAGTGTATATCATCGAAGAGTTAGCTGATGTAGTCGATTCATCGGGTAGTCTGGAGGCCGCATTACCAAAAGTATCTGCCTATTACAGAGTCACGGCACGCGGCTCTGGCACCACAGCTACATCGCAAGTGATATTGCAGAGTGTGTTCAAACGATGATCAGGTGATTTACAAGACATTTTGTATTACCGGCCATCATGATCATGAGGTTCAGTTTAATGTTAGGAAGTGTGTAATGAAAGCGTTGGGTAATCTTCTAGCGATGTCACTATTGATATTTGCCTCTCAACAAGGTGTGGCAGATTTTACGATCTCTGACATCCCGTTATTTTTGAATCAAGCAGTCAATCCTAGAGTCATGCTGACCATGTCGAATGATCATCAGCTCTACGTTAAAGCATATACAGATTATTCAGATCTGGATGGGGATGGAACTCTGGACACTGGTTATACAGATACAGTTGAATATTCAGGTTATTTCGATAGTGGGCGTTGTTACGAGTACAACAACAATCAATTTGAACCACGTACAGAAGCTGCTGGAATACATCATCATAGTTGTAACACATCCAGTCACTGGAGTGGGAATTTCCTGAATTGGGCGACCATGACCCGCATGGATATTATTCGCCAGGTTCTTTATGGCGGTTATCGCTCAACCGACACTGCCACTGAGACGGTACTGGAGCGCGTGATTGTCCCGTTTGACGCGCATGCCTTCACAAAGATATTTCATGCAGCAACATCTGCCGAGATGCAGGAATTTACCTCGTATGGCAGTGGACAAACTGAAATTACCATGTGTAATTTTACTGATGCCAGTGGATTGGGACGTGATGTGGATACTGCTTCTAATCCCCCGTTGTTACGTATTGCAGCTGGAAGCTGGCCACACTGGGCCTCATCAGAAGCCAGACAATGTAATTGGGATAATGGTTCTAATGCCTCAAAACCTCAAGTTAATCAAGCCATGGCAGGCACAGACTTTACTGTTAGAGTCGAAGTGTGTGTCACAGGAAAAGAAGAAAGTAACTGCAAAACGTATACGGATGGCACGAATAGCAGTAAAAAACCGGTTGGTATATTGCAGCGGTATGGCGATGCAACAAATGGCCGACCAATCCAGTTTGGATTAATGACCGGGAGTTATCAAAAAAACAAGTCTGGTGGTGCGTTAAGACGAAATATCAGCCCATTGTCAGGAAATACAGTAACAACTCTGGATGAGTTTGATCCCGAAACAGGAATTTTTGTTAATCAGTCTACTACAGATCAGGGCATCATCAATACCTTAAACAGACTACGTATCAGTAGTTTCAGTTACTCTCTGATTCCTGACGTATGGGGTGGGAACGCGAATATCTATGTTAATAATTGCGAAGATCCACGTGATGCAAACTTTGTCGATGGTGACTGTATTGACTGGGGTAATCCGCTGAGTGAATTATATCTTGAATCAGTACGCTATTTTGCAGGGAAATCATCACCAACATCAGCTTTTAATGCTGACGAATCTGGACTAATTAGTGGCTTGCCTCAGCTTTCCTGGACTGATCCAATGCCAGCTGAAGAATGGTGCGCTGATAATTCGATTATCGCAATCTCAACAGGTCTTAATTCATATGACACTGATCAGCTGACAAATGATCTGGGTATTTCAATTGATACCAAGACGAATGAGGTGGGTGCGCTGGAAGGCATTAATGGCTCGACATATCTGATTGGGAGTAACGGAACCAATAACAATCAACAATGTACTGCAAAACTCTTGACAGGATTGGCTGATGCAGTTGGTGTGTGTCCTGAAGTACCAAGCCTGGAAGGTGGTTATGATATCGCCGGGCTGGCTTATTCTGCACACACAGAAGACTTGCGCGCTGATCGTGATGATGTACAGACCATCCATACATCAAGTATTGCTCTCGCAGAAAGCGTGCCACGATTTGAAATTGTTATGCCAAATGGTTCGATAACAATTTTGCCTGCATGTCAGTCCAATACAAATGGAGCTGCAACAGCGAGTAGTACAGGCTGGCGTACTTGTAGTCTGCTTGATGTAGTTGTTGAAAACCTTGTTTATAGTGGCGTGCAGCAAGATCAACTGGTACAAGGGAGTCTGTTAATCAATTGGGAAGATGCAACTCAAGGCTCTGATTATGATATGGATGGTACCCAGCGTTTGACATTCTGCGTTGGTTCAGCCTGTAATCCATCAGTTGATAACGATCAAATCAAAATAACAACGCAATTATTGCAGTCAGCAGCCGGTTTTGCGCTACGTTATGGCTTTACAGCAACCGGTAGCGACCAGGACGGGGTACATTTTCCATTACTCAATCCGGGTGGCTCGTTTGTTTCTCTGGATGAATACCAGGCAAATAACGCATTGCTTCCACCTCCTCAAAGTGTTGTACTCACAAATACTGGCACAGCAGCTCAAGTTCTGGAAAACCCGCTTTGGTATGCTGCGAAATATGGCGGATTTATTGAGTCGGATGATGAGAACGATCCCAAACCTAATCTGAGTTCAGAATGGGATGAAGATGGAGATGGTGTTCCTGATACATATTATCAGGTCACCAATCCTGCCAAACTGGGCGGAGCACTCGCCGATGTATTAGACAAGGTGATTGAGCGCACTGCATCAGCATCATCAGTAGCAACCAATTCAACCCGACTGGATACAAATACATTAATTTATCAGGCACGATTTAACAGTGGATCATGGTCGGGTGAAGTCCTTGCCTATCCAATTAACCCGGATGGGAGTATTGCATCTTCTAGTTGGGATGCTGGAACATTGATTCCTGTCGAAGATAACCGCCATATCTATACCTACAGTCCCTCAAGTTCAGCAGGTATTGAATTTGAGTGGTCAGCGCTAAGTGCGGCGCAAAAAACAGCGATTGGTAGTGAAGAGATTGCCAACTACCTGCGTGGCGACCAATCCGGTGAGCTGCAAAATAATGGTTCTTTTCGTGATCGATCGCGATTACTAGGTGATATTGTCAACTCGGATCCCTGGTTTGTGGGTCGTGAAGATCTAGGCTACGATAACTTGGCAGACCAGTCTGTTGCAAATTCGGAAGGTCCTGCTTACCGAACTTTTATCAACAGCAACGCATATAAAAACAGACGTAAAATGCTGTACGTGGGTTCAAATGATGGAATGTTGCATGGCTTTGATGCGACGACAGGTGTTGAGCAGTTTGCCTATATTCCCGATTTTCTCATTTCTGGGTTAGCACAACTGGCTTCGCCAAATTATGTTCATCGTTATTATGTTGATGGTTCTCCAAGAGCAGCGTCCGCAAATTTCGGAACAACGTCGAATGCACAGTGGAAGACAGTTTTGGTTGGTAGTGCTGGCGCAGGCGGACGTGGTCTTTTTGCACTGGATGTGACCAATCCTGATACATTCACGGCCAGTAATGTGTTGTGGGAATTTGATAGCGGTGATGATAATGACCTGGGTTATACGCTACCACAGCCGACAATTGTCCGAATGGCAAATGGGCAATGGGCTGCAATTGTTGCGAACGGATACAATAGCGACGCTCACAAAGCCGTTCTGTTTATACTTGATATCACCGATGGTAGTGTCATTGCCAAACTGGACACCGGGGCAGGCAATGCGTCCACGCCGAATGGTTTATCCACAGCAATACCGGTTGATTCGGATAATGACTATACTGTCGATACAATTTATGCAGGTGATATGCTGGGAAATTTATGGAAGTTCGATGTTTCTGATGCGACTGCCAGCAATTGGGATATCGCCTATCATCAAGGCTCAACTCCTGCGCCATTGTTTATCGCCTGTAATGAAGACCCATGTGTGACCACTCAGCCGATTACTGCCAAGCCACAAGTTGGGCGTCATCCACAAGGTGGTGTCATGGTGTATTTTGGAACCGGAAAGTATTTCGAGAATGGTGATAATGCAATACCTGCGAGCCCACAAGTCCAGACATACTATGGGATTAGGGATAATGGTGCAGCGGTAGAAGGTCGTGATCATCTGCAGCAACAGACCATTCTTACCGAAACCGGTTTTAGCGGGCACAATTACAGGATCACATCAAATACACCGGTAACCTACGGAAATGGTAATAATGACAAGAAAGGCTGGTATCTTGATCTTGTTCCGCCATCCCCAGCGACGGCACAAGGGGAAAGAGTGGTGACACCATCATTGCTGCGTTATGGAAGAATTATTTTTACGACATTGATTCCCAGTCCGGATCGCTGTGCGTTTGGTGGCACAAGTTGGCTAATGGAGTTTGATGCTGTGAATGGCGCTCGTCTTGATACCTCACCAATTGATGCCAATGGTGACAACGAGGTTAATAATGAAGATGTGATACCAATAGAAGATACCAACAATGATGGTACGATTGATACTGATGATGATGGAAGCGCTTTTTCAGGTGTACAGTCAACAATTGGCATTATTAAAACGCCTGGGGTTATTCAAGCTGGTGGTAAAGAATACAAATATACAAGTGGCTCAAGCGGTCATCTTGAGGCCAATACGGAATCGACTGATGGCTTGAATGGACGTTTGTCGTGGAGAGAATTGCGATAATTTTATACAGGCTGAACTTGTGGCACTGAGGATTTCGCTCAGGCCTGGATAAACAGTTTTGTATAAGACAGTTCTTCCGTGGTAATAAAGCCGTCAGTAATCTTCTTGAACACCGTTAACATCTAGTACATCGTCCAGTTTATATTGACGGGTAAAGGCAGTCTGGAAATAGTCAGCTGCTAGGCGCACGAGAGCAGGACTAGCAAGCTAATCCAAGCGAGTGCAACAACGTAGATGGCTGTTTATTGGCTGTTTGTACTCGTCAATATAAACTGGACGATGTACTAGGTTGGCGGTGTTTTTTTATGTCATACTGACCTTATGGTAGAGTCTAGTTTTGTTATCGCATCTGGAATTAATCTTGGTTCAAACGGTCTCAAACGGTTAGTACAGGAATGGTAATGTTATCGTTCTTAAAGAAGATTCGTATACTCCAGGAGGTCATAATGAGTCGCCTGCCGATCAAACCGTGCTTTTATCGATTCATCATCACATTGATAATCGTACTCACAGAGCAGATAGCCGTGGCAACAGAACAACATACAACTTTAAATGACCAAGCATCGGTTGCCGTTACGATTTATAACGAAAATCTTGCTTTAATAAAAGATCAGCGCAAAGTAACACTCAATAAAGGTCTTAACCATCTGGCTTACCGTGGTGTGAGTGCTAAGATGCGACCTGAAACAGCAATGCTACGCAGTCTGGATGTGAAAGACGGATTTCAAGTGTTGGAGCAGAATTTTTATTTTGACTTACTCACGCCTGAAAAATTACTGGAACATTATGTAGGAAGACAGGTGCAAATTGCCAGAATGAACCCTGCAACGGGTAAACAAACAATTGAAAAAGCACGTGTACTGAGCACCAACAATGGCGTCGTGGTAAAGATTGCTGACCGCATTGAAACCAATCCCGCAGGACACTTTATCTTTGATGAATTACCAACAAGTTTGCGTGATGAGCCAACGCTGGTCACTCAAGTGATGAGTCCAATATCAAAACAGCAAACACTTGAATTAAGCTATCTAACTGGGGGGTTATCCTGGAAAGCTGATTATGTTGCTGAATTGAATGCTGATGACTCACAGCTTGATTTGCTTGGCTGGGTCACCCTGGATAACAGAAGCGGAACACAATACAATCAAGCAAAGTTACAACTGGTAGCGGGTGATGTTAACAGAGTACAAGAGCAATTCCAGTATAGAAATAAAAGGATGGGTGAGATGGCGCTCGCTCAGGCTGATATGGTTGCGCCCATGGCTGAGGAAAGCTTGTTTGAGTATCATTTGTACAGCCTTAACCGGTTAACTGATATTGCCAACAATCAAAGCAAACAAGTGTCATTACTCACAGCGTCTTCGATTCCTGTTGAAAAGGAATTTTTGTTGCAAGGGCAAGATTATTACTATCATAGTCGACAGGATCTGTTAGGTCAGAAACTCAAAGTCGGTGTTTATGTCCAGTTTGAGAATCGCAAGAAAAATGGCTTGGGTATTCCATTACCCAAGGGCATTGTCAGGGTTTATAAAAAAGACACCTCAGGTAATGCCCAGTTTATCGGTGAAGACAGGATTGATCACACACCAAAAAAAGAGCAAGTCCGTTTAAAACTCGGCAATGCATTTGATATTACCGCCAAGCGAAAACAAACCAGTTTTGCCAAACGCACAGCTTCCAGTCCTTTCAATTATGTGTTTGAAGCCGCTTATGAGATTGCGCTAAGTAATGCCAAAAGTGAAGCGGTGACAGTGGTTATACGAGAACCAATCCCGGGCGACTGGAAAATGCTTAAAGAAAATCATCCGCATAAGAAGGTCGCATCAGGGCTATCGCAATGGAATATCAAAATCCCGCCAGAAAGTCGTCAAACGCTGGTGTATCGTGTGCTGGTTCGATACTGATGGTCTATTCTGACGACCTTTGCTAAGGACTGTTCTATTGCGCATTATTGGCACAACGGTGTAATTATGCCATCATGGAAATTTAGCGACTAACTATAGATGAGGGAGAATGAATGCATAATGTAACCTTGATTAAAGGTGATGGCATCGGGCCTGCAATAGTGGATACAGCGGTTAAAATTATTGACGCAACCGGTGTTGAAATTAACTGGGAACAGGCTGAAGCCGGAATGGGTGCTTATGAAAAGCATGGTACTCCACTTCCAGATACAACGGTTGCATCGATAGAAAAAAACCGGGTTGCATATAAAGGTCCACTGACTACGCCCATGGGCAAAGGTTTTCGCAGTATTAACGTCGAACTACGAAAACACTTTGATCTCTACGCCAATGTCAGACCAGCACGAACCTGGGCTGGTGTAACGACTCCATTCAAAGATATTGATATTGTTGTCGTGCGTGAAAATACTGAAGGTCTGTATTCAGGTATTGAACACTATGTCGGTAGAGACCAGCGCGCTGCTGAAGCGATCAAAATCATTACTCGCGATGGCTGCGATCGCATTATCGAGTATGCTTTTAAGTATGCGCGTGACAACAATCGTAAAAAAGTCACCGTTGTTCATAAGGCAAATATTCTAAAACTAACATGTGGAATGTTTCTGGAAGCCGGCAAAGAAATTGCAAAAAACTATCCCGATATTGAATACGACCAGAAAATTGTCGATGCTGTGTGTATGCACATGGTCACCGATCCTCATCAGTTTGATGTCATTGTAACAACCAACCTGTTCGGTGATATTCTTTCTGATCTGGCTGCCGGACTGGTTGGTGGACTTGGTTTGATTCCCGGGGCAAATATTGGAGCTGATGCTGCCTTGTTTGAAGCCGTTCACGGCAGCGCACCTGATATCGCAGGAAAAAATCTTGCAAACCCATCAGCTGTCATTCTCGCAGGGATTATGATGTTGAATTACCTTGGGGAAACTGAGGCTGCAGCACGTATACAGAACGCACTGGAAACAGTGATCGAGGAAGGTAAACAAGTCACCCGTGACCTGAATCCGGATGGTGTGAGTACAACTGCTATGGGCGATGCAATTATCGCCGCTCTTTAGCGGATTGTGTAAACCAGTTGGAACACTAAAATTTTCTAATGAATCAACGCCAATGATATCAACTTTGTTGCGCCAGCTTACTCACGGTGTGTATGTAATCGGTGTTTGTGATGAGAGCAGCGTTAATGCATTCACGGCGTCGTGGTTAATGCAGGTATCGTTTAATCCTGTGATGGTTGCACTGAGCATTAATCCTCAACATCGTTCCTGGTCAATTCTTGAGCAGGGAAAGGTATTCAGTATTAATGTATTGAAGGATGATCAGCTTGATTTGGCGATTCACTTTGGGTTGCCAGGTACAGCAAAACTGGAATCAGTTGACTGGCGACCGGGAGAGGTCAGCAAAGCACCTGTGTTAGAAACAACGATAGCGTATTGCGAATGTGTTGTCGAAACACATATTGAATCCGGAGATCATCGATTAGTGACTGCGCGCGTTGTTAACGGGAAAGTACTGGATGAGACTGCTTCGCCTTTACTCTATCAGTCTGCTGCGCATCTGGATGGCAGTCACGCGTTATTTCCAGAAAAATTTGAACGTTGATTCATTGCTATTGCCCAGACCAAGAGACTATCTAAAAACCGAAGAAGGTTTGATGTTTGCCGTAGTCAGCGCTGATTTGATCGATAATGATCGAATTGTTGGCTGTCTGCGCTATATTCCCACTACACACGGTTTGAAAAAACTATCGACCAGTGATGCCAATAATTATCTGAAAACAAATTATCCGTACTATCTGTATGCATCAAAACAGATGGATACGGTGGTTCATGCTGTGCCATTGGCTCAGGTCCAGCAGCACTATCAGCCAGTCAAACGATTACAGCAGATTTGTGCCCACCCGGCTGATTACCTGGAAACACTCGTTGCCCATGTTGCTGATTATTTTAGTAGTCAGGGATTAAAAGCGAATGCGCTAGGAATTAGTGGTTCAATTCTGATATCGGCACACAGAACAGCATCTGACATCGATTTGGTCGTTTATGGTCGAAACAATTTTTTAATGGCACGAAGTTGTCTGCGTGAGTTATTCAGTCGTGACAACTCCCAACATTTTATCCAGCCGCTGTCGGAGGAGCAATGGCTGCAAACCTGGCAACGACGAGGCTGCGATTTATCGCTGGACAATTATATCTGGCATGAAAAGCGCAAGTATAACAAAGCCTGCGTTGATGGTGTTAAGTTCGATTTATCGATGGTAGACGCTTCTACACTGAACTCACAAACCTACCATAAACAAAGTCTGGTTACGTTGAATGCAATGATTATTGATGATAGCAAGGCCTATGATTATCCATCTAGATACATTATTGATGATCCACAAGTCAATCAGATTCTCAGCTACTCAGCAACCTATACAGGCCAAGCCATACGAGGTGAGCTGATTGAGGCCAGAGGCATATTAGAAAAATCAGCAAATGGAGAGTGCCGGCTTTTGGTGGGTAGTAGTCGTGAGGCATGCGGAGAATACTTGAAAGTAATGTGAGAAATGTACTGTATTCGCATGATGGGGGGCATCTAAAGCATATATCTTTGTGTGCTTGTGGTTTTATTCGGTAGCCTCGTAATGAATTATGATAAATTCAATACAGCTTTATCTACTTACAAGCATTAAACAGTCCATATCTATTCTCAGTTATTGTCGAATACATTTTGTGGGTACGTACTGCAGTCACAATTAACGAAGTAGTATTTCAGTCATATTTGGACACTGATCAGTGTCAACTCATTTTCTTACTTTAATTCCACTACCTGTGATCCATGTCATAGGTGTCTAGGGTTAAGCGTGTTTTTATAGATACGCAGCAATCAATACCCGTAATACATGATTTATTGCGTTAGGGTGGACTGATTATTAGTTAATGGTTTCAAATATTGAGTAGTCAAGAGAAAGAGCTGGTGGTTGTTATTTTTTAAAATAATATATAAAAGCCAGAATGAGATAGGGGAAGAATAACATTATATAGATCCAGGTATATCGTTAGAGGTGAGATAGTTTCCTATACTTCTGGTTGAGATGATAATCGTTATAACAGTAATAGTAGATGGCATTGTTGTAGAACGCAAATTGATTCAAAGTGGTTTTAACCTGGTATGACTAGGAGTGCAGTTAATGAAATGTTGTCATGATAATAATAGAAGAAAATGCAGTGTTAAAAACAAATGTAAGATTAAGTCGCAGATTGTTACATAGATAGGTTTATTACGGTTTTTCTGATGTTATAGGGTGATATGGCTATGTAAATTTAAGCATATTGAAAATGAAATACGTATATTATTTTAAAAAAATTATGGCTCAAGAGGAAGCATTATGAAGAATATTATTTCTATACTATCCTTAATTTTATTTATTTCGGTTTCGAATGCGCAAGCTGTGGAGACTGATGCACCTACAGCATTATCTCCGAGAGGAATCATTACCACAAACCAGCCTGTGTTTAGCTGGACGGCAGTTACAGGGACCAAGGCATATGTTCTTTACTCCGTGGATGCATCTGGTGAAATTGCTATCTGGAAGTTCGTTGGTGCCAATCAAGCTGGCTGTCTAGCAGGTATTGGAACATGCTCATACTTTGATTCATCTGCCACCTTTGCTGAAGGTGCGGGTGGTTTTTGGTATGTGAGTACGTTTAATCAAAGATGGAATTCTCCAGCCAGCGACACTCTAGAATTTACAGTGGATACTAAAACCAGTTTTCCAGCTCCAGGCATCCCGGTTCAGCTCACACCGAGTGGAACGATTGACACGAATACGCCAACGTTCAATTGGCTCTCTGTACCAGGTTTTACACGTTATGCTATCTATGCTGTTGATTCTACAGGTGAGGTAAAAGTGAACAACATTGCTGAATGTACGACAGAAACCTGTTCGTACTCAAAAGCGAATGCTGTATTTGCGGATGGTTCTGCTACCTGGGAAATTCGTACAGAAGCAAGCGATGGGACCAATGGTGAATGGAGTGATATTCTCGATTTTACTGTAGATACTAGCACAACCCATCAGGTAACTGGCGCACCGACAGCGCTGTCACCAAGTGGTACGATCAACACAAATCAGCCGACATTCACATGGACTGCAGTTACAGGCTCACATCAATATGCAGTGTATGCAAAAGATGCAAATGGTGCGCTAAAAGTCTGGAATGTGGTGGGTGCTGATCGTGCAGGGTGTGGCTCAGGTTCTGGAACCTGTTCATACACTCATTCAACGGCGATATTCGCGGAGGGAAGTGGTAGCTTCTGGAAGGTGATGACAACAGATGATGGATATGGTCCGGATAGTAATATCCTCGAATTTACTGTTGATACTACGGGAACAGCCGATCGTTGTGATATGTCCATCGATACTGATCAAGACAGGCTGCCAGACTGTGTTGAAACAAATACCGGAATTTATGTCAATCCACTAAATACTGGAACTGATCCAGCGAAGGTGGATACGGATGATGACGCATTGAGTGATGGTGATGAAGTAAAAGGGACGATCGGTGGACTTGATTTACCCGGCATGGGTGTCAGTCCTGTTCACAAAGATTTACTGGTTGAATATGACTGGATTGATGATGCAATTGACTGTGGTTTTGAGCATACGCATCGCCCTTCTCAAGCGATTGTAAATCGTGTGTCAGCTGGTTTTTCTGCAGCACCGGCTGATTTAATCAATAATCCAGATGGTCAACCCGGAATTAATGTCATCCATGATTATGGTCAAGGAGGGTTGTTTACAGGAGGTAATGCTATTGAAGATGATGACCATGAGATAGACGGTATACCCGATAGGAATACTCAACAAAATGGAATCTATTTTGAAGTTGTCAAAGATGAGAATTTTAATGCAAATCGCCGTGGTTATTTTCATCGTGTACTGATGGGGCATTTCCTCAGGAATAGTCAAGGCGGCATTATTTCAGGTATATCTGAATTGCCAGGTGATGACACGATTGTTTCAATTGGTTGCGGACCAGCAAATTTCTTTCCTGGAGATTTTGTGACTTTTGATGAAATTGCTGCAAATACAATCATGCATGAGTTAGGACATAATCTTGGTTTAAGACACGGAGGGGGGCAGTTTCT
>DRLZ01000340.1 GCA_011322755.1 Crenotrichaceae bacterium | reverse complement strand
CTTTTGTTTCAATCGTGTCACCCTGCGCCTTCCTTCTTTCAACAACATCATCTGCAGGCTGTCTTGTTTACTGTTCCTGGTTAATTTGATTTTTTCCTGGTACTCTCTGATAATGCTGGGAACCTCTTGGTTTTCAGGCCGAGGAAAAGCATCTGGTATTTTTTTCTTCAGCAAATATCTGATTTGTTTTGGCGAATACTCTTTCTCTGCAGCAAGAATGATGACAGGTAATTGCACAGCTCGACATGCTTTTAAAATAAAATTGTGGCTCGGCTTTTTTATGCTTTTTTGTGTTTCCAGCATCACGACACACAATATTTTCATTTCGTCCGCTGTACAAAGCACGTAGTCAAAGCTTTTTGAAACGAGTTTTTCAAATGACAAATTCCAGTTAACAATGGAAAGATCGCTACGAGGAGTGAGTACCTGTGAAGCATGGACTTTACTGAATACCCTGATTGAGCCACCAGCAGCAATCTCCAGAATTTGTAAAAATGATAGTTCATCCATCGTACATAGAGATTTTCTGCGCCTATATCGATACTTTACTTTCGATATTGCCGGAGTGTTCGTTTTAGGAGCATCTCGATTTGAAATAAAAAAGCCTGTAACGGCGAGTAATACCAGCGCTAGAATGCCCCATGGTAACCAGCTTGTCATAAAAATTTCCCCTACCCTGTTTCACTGCTCTTACGTCACAAATAAACACTTTCAATTAACAAGATGTTGATCGTCTCCTTATCAGCGGATAGACATCTTAAAAAAATTGAGCGCTACAAGATTCATTCTGTAACCAAACAAAAGCCCTCAAAGTGGATGTCACAAACGACAACAATGCGATAAACTACTTCAATAAAATGATTTATCTGCATATTCTACATGTAAAGTCTCTAAAACTCTTTATGCTGTTTAATAGATTAAACACTGTCACACATCAATTCCCAGGTAATCACAATACATGATGTGGCATTCCTTTATTTCTGTAATCAAGACTAATCTCGAACGACAGGTGCCGGCAACCGGACTTGGTTTATTCCGGATCGCTTTTGGACTGGTGATTGTTCAGGAAATTATTTTTCTGTTTTATTTTCGCCATCTGATTTTTGATCTTACCCCTTTTCTTGATCGGGCTTCAACTTTCATTCACGCGCTTCTGATCGTTTGGGGAGCGATTGCTGTGTTTCTCACACTCGGTCTGCATACCCGCATTAACGCATTGTTGAATTATATTTTTTGGGTTGTGTTCGTAGTCTTTACCAATATGTGGGAGGATTTTGATGGCGGTTTTGATCAACTTGTCATCGGATCAAGTTTCTTGCTGATATTTATTCCCAGCGAACGCGCTTTCTCTCTGGACAACTTACGACTCAGAATCGCTCATTTTAAACCCAATCAATCTTGGGAACCGAAACGCACGGCTCCATTACTGAGCTATCAACTTGTGGTTTTATTTTCACTTGGACTACTGTATTTCGACTCTTTTGTTCACAAACTTTTTGCTGAACACTGGCTCAATGGTATGGGTGCGTGGCTGCCATCCTCCATGCCGTATTATATCTCGGCACTGGATGTCTCCTGGCTGCTCAATCAGAAACCATTGATGCAAACGATTGGCTATCTGATCCTGGTTTTCCAGTTTGCCTTTATCTTCATCTTTTTCAGACGCTGGGCACGGATACCCATTCTAATAATTGGCGCAAGTTTTCATCTGGGCATTACCCTGTTTTTGAATATCTACCCGTTTGGGCTTGCCATGCTTGCACACTATCTCTTGCTGGTACCTTTTCACTGGTGGACATGCATCGGCAAGCGAATACGCGCCAAAAAACCACGATTGAGCGTATTTTATGATCAAGACTGCGCCTTGTGTCGTCGCACTGTTGCAACCATCCAGCATTTCGACATCGCACATGCGATTGAATTGAAAGGATTGCAAAGTCATGCTGCAGAACAGCCACAGTTAGCCAACATCAACCAGTCTGAATTGTTAAAAGATTTGTATGCAATTGACCAAAAGAATCGACTGTATTCAGGCATCGATACCTATCTACAGATCCTCAAGGCAATGCGCTATCCGGCTCCCATCGCTTACCTGATTTCAGTGCCGGGACTCTATCATTGCGCAAAAGTAATTTATCGAAACATTGCCGACAACAGAAACCGGCAACCATGTAATGAAACATGCATTCCTGCAACCACGGCTGTCAATAATAATTTAATCAGCACATATTTAAATAAAATTTCACCAACGAGCAAACAAGCAGCGACACGAATTGCAAAAATCCTGGCGCTGGTCGTATTCCTGCAACTCAATGTAACAATTGTTCACGGCTTATTACATCGTATTCCCAACAACCTTGAGCAAACGCCTTTAGGTCAATTGCTGTTTCCTGTCAGCGGTGCAATCACCTTATTTTCCCATACCCTGCTGGGAATCACCCCACATGCACTGTATTTACACGATCATTTTCAAGGTTTTAACCATATTCTTGCGTTTACCTCTGTTGATGAAAACCAGCAAGAACATTGGATACCTTTTGTCAACAAACAAGGCCG
>DRLZ01000339.1 GCA_011322755.1 Crenotrichaceae bacterium | reverse complement strand
CTGGCGATTAAAAATAAGCAAATTGCCGGACTTGCAGCAGCATGGGATCAGTGCGGATTTCGACAGACGCATATTGAAACATATAGCACAGGTTTGATGCTGATGCGCCCGTTTTACAATATGATGTCCAGATTCACACCATTGAAACCGCTGCCTGATATCGGCCAACAGATTCAGTTTTTCTATCTTGCTTTTGTTCGTATAGAGAATAACGACGCTGATATTTTTAAAGGCCTGCTGCGGTTTGTGTATAACCAGCGGCGCCAGGGATGTTGGCATTATTTTATTGCTGGATTCCATGAAGCCAATCCTTTGCTGAAGGTATTACAGGATTACCGTCGTATTGAGGTCGCTGGAAGACTGTATCTGGTTTATTACAAAGATGGTGAGGAAGCAGTGGCAAACATTTGCAGGCAAATACGACTCCAGCGTCAAATTCCAAATGTCGAGATCGCGATGATATGAATGTTACATGGGATCAGTTTCCACAGCGCAACGATCCGCGTATCGTTATCCTGGCTTTGCTTGCTACGTATATTGTTGTTGGAACAACCTGGCTTGGTTTTAACCGAAGCGCTACACAGATAGTGATAACCATTGGGTTTGCCTGTTTGTTCGATATGTTGCTGCATCGCCTCTTTAGAAGCAACAACTTGTTGTTTCCACTCAGCGCTGCGATTACCGGCGCTTCACTTTCTATTCTGGTGAACTATGCTCACGGCCTGTGGTTTCCTTTGGTTCCGGTATTTTTTGCGATCAGTTCCAAGTACCTGCTGACTTTTAATGGTCGGCATGTGTGCAATCCATCTTTATTTGGCATTGTGCTGAGCTTGCTGGTTGCCGACGGGATGATCAGCTCAGCGCCGGCTTACCAGTGGGGAGGATCGATCGCAGTGACTCTGTTTGTGATCACCGCGGCTTTGCTGCTTTTTGTGTTCCGAATTCAAAGAACGGCACTGGTTGGCTCATTCCTGCTGTTTTATTTTATTGCGCTTGCACTTAGAGCATGGATAACCCGCTGGCATATGCCACCTGAAACCTGGTTTATGGGCACACTGACTTCCCCGGCATTTTATCTGTTCGCTTTTTTCATGATTACAGATCCTGCGACCTCTCCAGCCAGCAAAAAATCTCAGGTGTTGATGGCGTTTGCAATCGTATTGCTGGATTTTGTATTGCACAAATTTCAGACCTACAACACTTTGTTCTATGCAGCGTTTGGTTTTTTTGTGTTGCGTTTTACATGGTTGCATGCACGCAATCTGAAAATTGGTTCAACGAATGGACTTTTCACAAACCTTCAAGCGAATGCTTATCGATGGTTGGTTGTGGTTGCTATTGCCACTGCGGGAAGCGTTGTTTATCGATCTGGAATTGTTCCAGATGCAATCGCAGATAGCGGGTTAATGTTTACCGAAATCAATTCTGCAGATGCCGGTATTCAATCACGTCCGAGTGATTTACTTGACCGGGTTGACCCAAAACTAAGACATATCGGAAAATGGATTTTGTCTGTGGGGGACACTGTGGCAGTCAACGATGTGAATTATGATGGCTTGCCTGATCTGTTTCTCACCAACTCGATGAAGCTGGCACCCGACCGGGCAGCACTTTATCTCAACAAAGGCAGATTCCAGTTTGAGCGTGTGCCTTTGCCCGCGCTTGATGCCGTCGTTAACCATCCTGAAAGCAAGGGGTTGCCTTCCGGCGCACTATGGTTTGACTATGACAAAGATGGCGATGATGATTTATACGTGGTTGTCAGCTTTGGCTATCCGTTGTTGTTGAAAAGCCTGTGGAAGGAGACAGGTAAGGTGACATTCATTGATGTCACTGAGGAGCAAGGATTGAATGATTATGTGGTCGGCATATCAGCGAATGTGCTGGATTTGAATAACGACGGTGATCTGGATTTGATTGTTGGCAATACCATGCCGCCGTATCTTCAAGGTTATGTCCAGAAAACCAGATTCAATATTTTTGATTTGCCTGAAGAAGAATATGAAGGCGACCGGCGCATGGTCAATGTCATGCACCGCACCTGGTATAACGCCAATAATGGTGGTGAGAATTATATTTATCTGCATACGGATAAAGGATTCATAAAACAATCAAGCAAAGCCATGGGTTTGCACGAAACCCGCTGGACGCTGGGCATTGGCACAGGTGATTTTAATCAGGACGGGCTGACCGATTTGTACTTCGCGAATGATTTTGGACCGGATTCGCTGTACATCAATCAAGGCAGTTTGCGTTTTGCGAGAATATCAGGCGACACGATTGGCAGCATCAGCAGAGATACCTACAAAGGCATGAATGCATCGATTGGCGATCTGGATAATAACGGCTATCTTGATATCTATGTGTCAAATGTCCACGAAAAACTACAGGCAGAAGGCAGCTTGCTATGGATGAATCAGGGAACACTGGAGCAAATGGGCAGCGAGACTTTTCAGGATCAGGCGGTGGCAAGAAATGCGCTGAATGAAAAACGGTTCGGCTGGGGTGCGGCGCTGGGTGATCTGGATTTGAACGGGTATTTAGACATTGTTCAGGCCAATGGCATGGTTGATGATGCGTATGACAAGACGGGTGATCGATGCGAGGATTTCTGGTACTGGAATGCCAGTATTGGTCTGACTGGTCCGGATATTCATGGCTATGCAGATCGCTGGGCAACACTGTATGGTCGATGTATTTTTGCTGACGAAGTGAATCGGGTGTATCTGAATATGGGAGGGCAGTTTGTTGACGTTGCGGAAAAAGTCGGGCTGGGTGAACCTGGTACGGCACGCGGTGTTGCATTGAGTGATCTGGATAATGATGGTGATCTGGATATTTTGATCAGTCGTCAGTTTGCTCCACTATCAATTTATCAAAACAACATTGTTAATAAACACTGGATTGGGCTTGAGCTGAAAGGTAACGGGATTCATTGTAATACCAATGCAGTGGGTAGCCGGATAGAACTGATATCCGCCAGTGGTGACAAACAAGTCAGGGAAGTACACGCATCCAATGGCTTGTCCGCGCAAGGTGATTATCGTTTGCTGTTTGGTCTGGCGGATGATAAACAAGTGAGTCTGAAAATATTCTGGTGTGGGGTACAAAACCCTCAGCAAATCAGTTTGACCAGCGGTCGCTATCATTTGATCCAGCAAGAAGGATCATAAGAACGATGATGCGATTGATTAAATACAAAGAGGACTGGCGCAGTCTCTTGCTTGTTGTCGTGTGCTGCGGGATGCTGGTGACACCTTTTTTTATTGAGCTGCCATCGATCGTCATTCCACTGTGGATTTTTACTACAGGCATGTTGTGTTTCAGTGTTTGTGTGATTAACCACAATCATGTACACCATCCAGTGTTCACATTACCTGTTTTCAATAACGTGTTTGGAATTGTGTTGACGTGTGTCAAAGGGCATACCTCGGCTGGTGTTATTCAGGCACATAACCTCAATCATCATGTTCATATTGGCAAACAAGACGACTGGATCCGGCCACAACTGGCAGGACAAGGCATCGGGTTAAAGCGTTTGATACGCTATATTGTCAATGCATCAATTTCAATGGCGAAAGGCAGACACAGTGAGCGAAACAAGGGGTTGAGCGCTGAGATGATATTCCGGATCAGACTGGAACGTTGTTGTCTGTGGATAGCGATCGTCAGCTTGGTGGTGCTGGATGCAAGCTCGTTCGGGTTATATGTCGTCATTCCCTGGGGCATGGGTGTTATCATGCTTGTCGGGGTGAATTTGCTGCAACATGATCAATGTGTGTCTCGCTCCAGATATAACCATTCCAGAAATTTTACCGGAAAACTGGGTAACTGGTTTTTCTTTAATAACGGGTATCATACAGCACATCATGACAAACCAGCTTTGCACTGGAGTCGTTTGCCCACTATTCACAACAAGCATATTCGCAAGCATATGGATTTGCGATTTGAAAAAGAGTCGATTCTGGGGTTTTTGTTTGATAACTATTTTCGCATTTAATTGACAATGAGGCAGGAAGATGAAGAGATGGATGGTGTTGTTTGCTTTGGTATTTTCGATGATGGTTTCAGCTGAGGAAGATCCGCATCAGATAGACAGACAGGCGTTGCGTAATATACTTGTCGATATGAAACAGGCGCTGAATCAACAGGATTTCAGTCCTGCGAAAAAATATCTTGATGAAAATGGTGTGATTACTTACTACAACGCTGAAGTAACCGTTGGCTATGATCAAGCAAAACAGTATTTTGAGCGAATGCTTAAACAGTCGAATGCCGTTGTCAGTGATTACAGTTTAAGCGGAGATGTCAGTGCGCCAGCTATCTTTCATGGTAATACAGCGATTGCTTATGGTACGACTGAGGAAAAGTTCAAGCTCGCTGAAGGTCTTGAGTTTACTCTGAATGGTCACTGGAGCGCCACATTGTACAAAAAAGCCGGAGACTGGAGAATTATCAATCTGCATTTTTCCGCAAACCTGTTCGACAATCCATTGCTACGGGCGGCCAGGAAAATGCAATGGATTATTGGCGTTATTGCCTTTCTCGCGGGTATGTTGTGTTTGTATTTGTTGACCCGATTGCTGCGTAACAATCCAGGTCGCTAGAGGTAACGACTGGTTTTGAAGCAAGCAAGTGAAATTCCGGGGCGCTTGAATTGCGTGCTTGGTACCTTTGTTTTTGGCGGCGGTTTGTTGCTGTTGTGGGGTGGTTCCAGAGTCGAGCTTGTCTGGTCGATTCCATTGGGTATTGTGTTTTCATTCCTGATGTTGACTAACTACGCTTTAATGCATGAGGCAGCGCATAATGTGTTTCATCATCGAAGTATTGTCAATCACCTGTACGGAGTGGTGCTTGGTTGGTTGTTTCCAATGTCGTTTACTGTGTTCAAAGTGTCTCACGTTGTTCATCACTGTTACAACCGAAGTGATCACGAGATGTTCGACTATTACTATGAAAATGACTGGAAGATCATTAAATATATCCAGTGGTATGGGTTGCTGACCGGTTTATGGTGGATTCTGATCCCGATTGGCAATGTGTTGCTGGCGATTCACCCAGCAATACTGAAAACCAGGCCATTCCGTAACGCACGCAGTACTTCACGTGTTTTTGACAATTATGACTGTGAGCTGACCAGACGATTGCGCCTTGAAATACTGTCAGGCATCCTGTTCTGGACAGGCGCAAGCATGTTACTTGCATTGAGATGGGAGACGGTGTTGATTTACTACGGTTTTTTTGCGTTTAACTGGTCGACAAGACAATACGTGACCCATGCGTTTACTGTCAGGGATGTCACCAACGGCGCGTTAAACCTGTCGGTTTCAAAACCGATGCAATGGATTTTATTGCAAGGTCAATGGGATCTTGTGCATCATCAACACCCGCATGTTTCATGGATACGACTGCCTGATTTATCGCAACACAGTGAGCCGCCCCGAAGTTATCTGAAGCAGTATCTCAGCCTTTGGGCTGGTCCCAGACTTTGCAAGGAACCCGCGCCAGAAATTCTGCCGCAATCAGATTACCAGCTGATGCAGGGATGATGAGCATACTCTCCTTACCTCACATTCTGCCAGTCAATGTAAACAAATCAGGTTCTGATTTGGCTGTTTGCTATTCAGCAGTTGATCCGCATCGATTTTTCATTCCTGAACAATACACCCAGCTCTACCACTGTGAAGCGTACACGTTGCTTAATGACCAGCACAAAATTCGCTATAACCAGTTATTTGCTGCGCGCACCAATGAACAGTTCATGTTGTTTGAAAGTGGATTTACCAAAGCTGTTATGGAGAACCTGTTGCGCGCAGATGTCTTCAAACAGCTTGACTCAATATCAGACTCGCTGGTGTTACTGCTCAATGACGAACAGAGACACTTTGAAATGTTCCGTAGCCTGAACCAGTACTGTTTCCCCGAATTTTATACAGACCATGATTATTATTTTCTCAGCATTCCGCGACTACAACAGGCATTGCTGAGGTTATTCTGTCGTTATCCACAACACCTGTATGCACTCGTGTGGCTGGTGTTACTGATGGAAGAGCATGCGGTGCGATTTTCAACAGACTTGATGCAACAGGCTGGCTCAGAGAATCTGGATTTCAATTTTGTCAAAGTGCACAAAGCACATTTACGAGATGAAGCCCGACATGTCCAGATTGATGCCAATGTCCTCGATTATCTGCTTGCCCGGAGCTCACGCGGTAACAATGCGATTAATCGCTGGCTGTTAAACAAGTTATTAAGAGAAACCTTGAAGCCAAAACAGGCCGGGTTGAATGTCATCAGACAGCTGGTACTGGAATTTCCGGAATTGTCGAATATTTCAGAACAGCTAATGGATGGTATTCGGTCATTTGAATATGACCCTTGTATGATGCCAATGTTTGCAGACCGGAACCTGACACCGGTTTCAAAGGCATTGCTGAAATTGTACCCTGAGTTTGAAAATGCGCTGGCGATCTGATTCCCGGGTATTACCCAATGGCAGAATTGAATGAAACGAGGTAACGAATTACTGATCCTGCTGATTAATTATTTCAGTGGATTCTATCTTGTTCTGGGTATTGCACTGAGCATGATGCTTGAACTTTCAGCTTTTCAGTTGATTCTGTTCGCTGGGCTGTGGATTTACCTGTTGCCGGCGCTGATTTGCAGAGTGCTGATAATAACAGTGGGTAGGCCGGTTGGAACAGTTGATAATACCTCACCTGTTTTTATCTACTGGTGGTTTTTAACCCAGTTGCAAATGCTTTATGCCAGACTACCATTTCTTGAAGAACTACTGCGTTTCTTTCCCGGTTTGTATAGTCTTTGGCTTAATCTGTGGGGAGCGAAAGTGAGTGTGTTGACATATTGGTCACCTGGAGTTGTGATTGCTGACCGCTATCACATCAACATTGGTCGTCGTGCGATTATTGGCGGTGGCTGCCGTATCGGAGCCCACGTGATCTCACTGGACAATCATCAGCAACCACAGTTGATACTTGCGCCGGTAACAATTGAAAACAGTGCAATGGTTGGACTACATGCAGCTGTCGGACCGGGTTGTTATGTGCATACTGGTGAAACTGTGCCTGCCGGGAAATTGTTAAAACCGTTTTGTAGTGTTCAGAATGGACGTGTACACAGGCCTTCTTCAGACCGTTAATCGATCAGGGACGAGGTCGCCTGATGGGATGATTCTAATACAGACAAATGTTAGAACCACGCCCCCGAGGATATCGGCAAGATGATGCTGATGTACAAGCAAGACTGAAGTAAACAACAGCAACAGCCAGAAATAATAAGAGATGCGTCTACATAACCCCGCATCATTGGTTACAGCAACCACCACCAGTGTGCTCAAGCTGATATGCAGCGAGGGAAATAGATTGTATGGTCGATCGAGTGTGTACAGTATAGAAAACAGCAATGAGCTCATCGCCGGGTTGTCAGTGCGTTCAAAGCCAGCAATCGTGGGCACAGCTAAAAAAATGACTCCAGCGATGCAGATTGCCAGTATCATCCGCTTAGCCAGAGTGGTCAGTCCTGCAATTTCACAATGGAATATTGGTGCTAGAAAAAGCAATTGTAACGACAGATAAACAATAATCATCCAGGGGATGAACGGAATTTCGGTTTCCCATTGAAAATAGAGATGAAAATGCTCGTCTCTTAGCTCATTAATCCAGTTGGTGCTACCATAAATAACCATAAATAATACACAGATTATGATCGAATATTGAAGGTAAAGACGGATCTTTTCTGTTAATCGTGTCATCACCTGTTTAACGAGGAATCAGAGAAAATAAAAACCTGTTTTTGATCATTAGCCAGACAAGCAAAATACTGCACAGATGAATGAGTGTATTGATAATAAAACGATCATAGTCAGGTAGTGGTGTGCTGCTGATGATGATAATCAGGTAGATGTGGACGACAAAAACATAAAGAGATGCTTGTCCAATGGGAATCAATAACCAGCCTATTAATCTGTTCCAGAATGTCCAGTGATGCGTCAAGACATAAAACAGAACGATAAACAGTGCAATATTATTGATAATTCTTCCAATGCCGAGGTTGGTTTTGTCAAACCATTGGATATGCAAATATGAAAAATAATCGCTGTTGAGAACCGGGATGCTGTGCCAGGGCCAAAATATTGGATTTGGGTTGTTGTGGGTAAGAAACAACAGCACAATGACGGTGATGGTGGCGAGAATGACAGGAAGCTTGTTATTCTGGCTAGACAACAACCGAAAGATTGTTTGATGATGGTAGCCGATGACCATTCCATTAAAGAACAGCACTTGCCAGGTTAACAAGGGAAAGGCGCGTTCAAATAATGCACTGGTCAGATCAACATGACAGGCTGAGTTGATCAGGTAGAGTGTCCAGCTCGATACGAGCAGGAGCAAGGTGTGTTGGTGATAAAGCAAATAGAGTGCAATTGGAGCCAGTGCTATGACAATGCAATAAAAACCAATAATCTGAAATTGATGTGGACCAATTTGTAATAACAGTGTTTTGGTCATGATCTCTGTCCATGCGCTCTCTATGGCTGGAAACAGTGGGTAGGCTTGCCCTGACCACGGGTTGATCCAATGTGTGACTTCATGAACATTGACAAACGGCAGCGTTCTCAGTACCAGTATACTCAGAATGATTGCCAGGTTGGCTCGATAGAGCTGGAATGCACGTTTCCAGAGTAGAAGAGTGGATTGGCGAAACCCGGTTTTGTGGAGTTTTTTTCTGTAAACGATTCCAAGTACAATCCCGGACAAGGTGACGAATCCTTCTGCGCTGGAGACGAGACCAATGCGTTCCCAGGCAAACATGCTCATCAAGGAAAAATATTCAAGATGAGTCGCAATCACCAACACCATGATTAAACCTCTCAATAAATCCAGGCGCAGGTCGCGGTCATTAATAATATATTCAACCGTTGAGGGTGAATTCAGTTTGCCTGATTTGCTCATCATCATATCCAGGCACTGAGTGGATTAATTGGAAAGGCCAGACAAACTGTTCTGGTTGACTTTATTACCAGGTTGTCTGGAGGGAAGATAGTTATCTCTCAGGCTTAGCAATAATGTGACCACAGTGGCAAAATAAGGAACGGCTTGTACTGTCAACACCAGAATCCATAGCTCCCCGGTCAGGTTGTCAAAATGTTCCAGTGAAGACATGGCGATAATTGCTGTTATGAGAAGAGTTAAAATGAACAGCTCTTGCCAGATAGTTGCCAGTCCGCGCAAAACCGGATTTTGTTTTTCCAGCTTTGGTGTTCGCATAAACGGTTTACCCTTAGTCAGCAGACCTTGTATGGTTGCCTTGGCAACGGTATGGGTTAACGACAATCCAGCCAGGGCTGCTCCAAGGGATTCTGCCAGTGTACAATCAACGCGAGCTCCGTAGAGCCATAGCCCACGCAGTATTTTAAAACTGAACATGCCGATCGTGGGTAACAGGAATGCATACAGCGGCAGCTCACTATGCAGTGGGTCATAAACAATCAAAGCGGTTAGAACGATACTGGTGATGGTAAACAATAATGCCAATGCGTCAGAAAACCAGGGCAGCCAGCCCGCGATAAAATAATAGCGTTGGGCTTTGGTGAGTGAAGAATGTTTGCCTGGAAGAAAATGACGCCAGTGATGTTTAATGATTTGCATGGCGCCATAGACCCAGCGGTATCTTTGTGTCATGTAACCAGATATTGTGTCAGGCATTAGACCTTTACCGAATGAATCTTTTATATACACTGAATCGTAACCAGCCTCAAACAGACGCAGTCCGAGTTCGCTATCTTCTGTAATACACCATTCTGACCAGTTTCCAACGTTCTGAAACGCTGATTTTCTGATCATGGTCATGGTTCCATGCTGAATAATCGCGTTGTATTCATTTCTTTGCACCATGCCAATATTGAAGAAACCGGCATATTCCCAATAACAGCAAGATTTAAAGAGACTTTGATGTAAGTCCCGATAATCCTGTGGTGATTGTACAAAGCCAATGTTTTCATCATCAAAGTATGGAACCATGCGTTTCAACCAGTCAGGTGAAACAATATAATCACTGTCAATAACGGCAATAATACTGGCATCGCCAGCTGTTTGTTGCAGTCCATAATTCATCGCTCCGGCTTTATAACCAGGCCAGTTTTCGAGGTGAAAAAAACGAAACTTTTCACCAAGCTTTTGGCATTCTTTTTCAACCGATTTCCAGGTTTCAGGATCTGTGGTGTTGTTGTCAATCACCAGTACTTCCAGGTTCTCATAATCGAGTTTATTTAAACCGCTCAGGGTTTGTAACACCATATCAGGTGGTTCGTTGTGAATTGGCAAATGTAAAGAAACTTTCGGGAAGATGTATCGTGAATCAGGTGTAAATGGCTTATATGTCCGTTTTCCAGGGCGATGCCATAGCACTTCAGCGACTTCCAGACTTTCAGTCAAAAGTATCATTACTGCAATGCTTTGCAGTAGTAATAGAATGCCCCAGAGTATTAATGAAACCGTGGTTTGATACTGATACGCGCCAATTGATGCAGTCCAGAAAATAAACGAAACTGCAAGGTTGGCAATAATACCGAAAAAAAGTTTTCCTGGTAATTTAAGGTGTTGACGTGTAAATAGAAACAGCATCATTAATGAGATGCTGGCAATGGCGGCGGCAACTGCCCATTTTTTCCAGTCTGGCAACTCGAAAACATCACCTTCCATTGGGAATTTTGGCAGACGATTCGCATCAAAGATACCCCAATAAGCTCCGGAAGATCCTTCGATCGATTTTTTCCAGGGTTGGTCAAATGCCTCGATGACATAATAAGTTATTTTTTCTGCGCTCGCCCTGTTCAAAAAACCGCGCAGAAACTTTGCCTGGTTTTCCAGTGAAGCCGTCGCTTTTTTATATGGCTGACCATCGGAAGGCCAGCCAACCTCAGTAATGACAACTTGTTTACCAGGATAAGCTTTTTGTACTACATAAAAACGTTCAAATACGGCGCCAACAGCATCAGAGATGGGGACACCTTCCCAGTATGGCAGGATGTGGACAGCAATAAAGTCGACTTCATCGACAAGCTCCGGGTGTTTTAGCCAGATATCCCAGGTTTCTGATGTGCTCACAGGGCGCCATGTCCGCTCTCGTACCTCTCTAAGATATTCAATTAGCTTTTCTGTTGGTAAGCGTTTATGTAGTATGGTTTCATTGCCAACAAAAGTACGAACGATTTTAGGGTTTTCCTCCCGGCTTAGTTTGATTAGTGATTCTATTTCTCGACGATTTTTATCCAAGTCTGCATCAATCCATGCGCCAGGAGCAACATTCAAGTTATGTTTTGGTGCCAGCCGAATAATGCGATCCTGTCCATCACTCACACTGTATGTACGAATTGAGTAGACAATCTCTTCTAGCAGATCCAGGTCTTGATCGATTTGACGATTTGACGGGAATGATTTCTTTTTCGGGCTGTCACCTTTGCGTCTTGGATCGTAAGTAATCCCCATGATGGTTTTGTTCCATGATTGTACTTGCAAGGGATTATTGACATAGCGCCAGATACTCAGGTTTATGATAACCAACAGAGTTAAGGTAAAAAAAGTGAGTAATTTCGATGTCATTTATAATGGTTTAGGTGACACATGGGTTAAAGGGGTTCTTGCTCGAATAGTCTATAGCAATTTGCATTGAATGTTTTTTCAAGACAAATCCTCTTGGGATTATCTGGAGAGATGTCATTATCAATTAACGAGTTGAGTGTCTAAGAAATAAAAACAGCACAAGCTCAGAACCAGTCTTTGAAGGTAGAGAACCCCCTATTCGTGGATGTTTCCTGGCGTCCATGACTTCATCAGACATGATGAGCGTATGTTAAGACGGGGAATACTGGAAATAGTTCGCAAGAATGAGTTGTTATTACAAGGTAATATGTATCTGTAGCATTTTAAACCGTGGTGATACAAGGCCTTGATTACCTTGCGGACCTGAAATTTTTTGACAATGTAGGTGTTATGCGGCTCTCTGCGTATTGTGAGGCTGAAATGGCCCCAGCTGGTTAATTTGGAGTTGCTGAGTTGCTAATGACTGGAATCGTGCATTTGCAAAAATACTCAAGAATATTGTCGCGAAATAACCATAGGGTAGTTGCGGACTACTGGCACAATATTCTAGTTGCTGGTAAGGCTTGTCAGGATGCTGGTGATGATCGGTATGTCTTGATAAACCAAGTAACGAGTGCAGAGTCAACCAGGAATTGGTTTCCCAGGACAGGATATCTGTGTTTCGACTAGTGTTGCTGCTGCGTTCAAGACCCCAATGCTCGATATAATTGACAGCTTCCAGTTTGCGTATTGCTGCCAGTGCCTGAATCAGAAACGCAAATAATGCAGAAATTCCAAAAGAGTGTGCGATCAAAAGAATCAGCACAGCTTCAAATACAATACCCTGAAAGACATGGTGTTGAAATATTGCAGGGAATTTTATCCCTTGTAACTTGATGCGCCTGTTTTCTAGTTGCCAGGCTTGTTTGAATTGATCAGGCACAGTTCTTTTCCAGTAAGCATTAAAACTTTCCCCGAATCGCGCGGTTGCAGGATCGTTTTCACGTCCGACATTACAGTGATGACCATGTAAATGTTCAGTGAAAAAATGTTCGTAACAAACCAGACTGAGTAGCAAGCGCCCGAGTAATTTGTCATACCAGGTTCTTTTGTGGATCAATTCATGGGCAGTTACGATTCCTGAGAAACTCGAACTTGTACCAATAATAACTTTGATTGCCAGTAGGTTGACCAGGCTGGTTGAAATCATTGCAGGATTGCTCCATTCCAGCTGTGAAGCCATTTCCAGCATGAACCAAATGTTGCAGATCTGCAAGGCAGCCAGAAGATAAAGCAGCAAGCTGAAAGGGAGATGGCTATCAGAAGTTTTGCTGACAGGCTTAATCTTGATCTTCACCAAATCTGCAAATAATATCAACCAGAACGGTAATATCCAGTAGCACGCAGCTGAAATTGTATGTGGACCAGAGGTGAGAAAAACCAGCGCTAATACCGGAAAGGTGAGGCTGATAAAAAACAAGGCACTTAAATCTGGAGATGCGGATGGTCTGATTATTTGTTGTTGTTTTGGCATTTGCAAGCACATTGCTTATATTCATGACGAATAAGTAATAGTATATCCGGCATGGCAAATCAAAAAAACCAAAATAAAACCTGCTATGTTGGTCTGTGTACGACCTACCACGATCCTGCAATAGCAATTATTGATGATCAGGGGGCTGTGCTGTTTGCTGAAGCAACAGAACGTTGTCTGCAGTACAAAAGAGGCTTGAATTGTTATCCCGACAGCTTGACACAGATTTCAGAGTTGATCAGTCACTATGCTGAAAATGTGACAGATTTTGTGATTGCCCGCAACTGGAATAAACAACGGCCCTGGTACGAAATCATGTGGTGGCTGGCCGGTTATTTCAGTCCGGCTGGATTAACGCTTTCCAGGCATAAGAAATTATCGACTTTTTTGCCAAAATATAAACTGTTACACATGCTGGCCTGTCAGAAGTACAGCATGGCTGGAGGTGGTCTGAATCTGGTTAGAATGTTACGCGAACTCAAGCCTGATGCACATATCAGCATTGTGGATTTTAATCACCACCTCTGTCATGCGGCTGTTGCGTGTTATAGCAGTCCTTATGAGCATGCCGCCTGTGTTATCGTTGATTCATTTGGAGATCATGGCTCCAGTGCCTTCTATCAGTACAACAATGGCAAAATCAAACGTGTAAAAGAAATATCAGGTATCGAGAGTCTGGGTTTTTTTTATATGCGTCTGACTGAATTATGCGGCTTTGACTGGATTAAAGGTGAGGAATGGAAAGTCATGGGGCTGGCTGCTTATGGGGAGGTTAATGCTGAGGTCTGCGCACTATTGAAGCCGATGTTAGCCGTGAGGGGGCTAGGCTTTAAGCAAAACCTTGCCGCAATCCACAGTGGTTTTCCAAAAATCGAGCAATTGATTGAGGACAAGTCTATTCAAATAGAAGATATCGCCTGTACAGGACAACATGTATTTGAAAATTTCATGCTGGCATTGTTAAATCATTTTTCATCCCGGAGTGGTTCAAATAATCTGGTACTTGGTGGCGGGTGTTTGTTGAATTCTTCATTGAACGGGAAAATTCTGGCTGAAACAGCTTTTCAGTCAGTGCATATTCCATCGGCGCCTGGGGATGATGGTACAGCGCTTGGAGCTGCTTATCTTGCTTACCAACAAGATCATCCTCATGCACAATGGAACGCCCAGACATTAACACCTTACCTGGGTTCATCTATCGACACACATGCTTTACAACGATTATTGAAGTTTGGGCAACACTCGCAGGTGTTCCATTATCCGCAAACAATAGCTGATGAAACTGCAAAACTGTTAGCGCAGGGCGCCCTGGTTGGCTGGGTACAGGGTAGAGCAGAATATGGTCCGCGTGCGCTGGGAAATCGATCGATACTGGCAGATCCCAGGCAAGGATCCATGCGCGACAAGATCAATAATCGTGTCAAATTCCGTGAACAGTTCAGGCCGTTTGCACCCTCGATACTTGATGAATACGGTGACAAATATTTCGAAAATTATCAGCAATCCCCTTACATGGAACGGACGCTTAAATTTAAAGAACAAGTGTGTGAGAAGGTGCCTGCTGTCGTTCATGTGGATGGAACAGGTCGCTTGCAAACTGTGAAACATCATTGGAACCCGCGTTTTTATCAACTCATTGAAGCATTTAGAACTGCTACCGGTATACCTTTGTTGTTGAATACCAGTTTTAATGTCATGGGTAAGCCGATTATTCATACTGTTGAAGATGCTGTCAGCGTGTTTTACACGACGGGGCTTGACGTCCTGGTGATTGATGATTACATGATTATCAAACCAGAGTTTATGTTGGCAATTCAAGGCTGATTTGTGGTTATGCACGTTTTCAAATCGATGCTGACACGGTTGACGCCATCCGCGTCAGTCCCGAACGATGCAGCATTCAGTTCTGAAACTAGCCAGGCATTGACAACAGCAGATGATCGCCAGCTCTTTTACCGTTTAATGCATCCAGACAATTGTCCAGCAAAATATGAGATCGCAAAAGCTTATCTCGATAAGCAGCTGGGTATGTTACCTCAGGAAGATTTATTTTCAGGACAACCCGATCAAATCCAGGTTGAATTAGCGTTGTTAAAAACAAACTTGCGGCTCAAGAACTTATCGGCTTCATCCGGGTTGCGCGGTGCAATCCGCCAGTCTGCACCGTTTGCTCTGGTTGAACTGTGTTGGCTGCAATCGGCAAGCAATGCAGCCCAGGCTCACACTGGGACAGCGGCATTAATGTTCCAGTTATATCGTGGCTGTTTTGGAAATGATACCAGTACGACTAAACGTGTCTCACTTTTCAAGCAGGTTCTGGAAGATTTTAACATGACGTTGCCGGAGACATACACTCACTTGTTTGCGTCTCATCCCGGGTTTGTGGATGCGGCATTTATTGCGCCAGTGACGGGTTTATGTCTGGCGCAGTTGCCAATCCATTATTTACCGGAAATACTGGGTTATACATTGGCGCATTGTTTTGGTTTATCAACAACACTGCAATTAATAAGTCACAAGGCAGGTTCTGGGTCACAAGTCCCCGGGTCACTGAATACGTATCTTCAGACTTCACAGATGGAGAGTGCGCGCGAACTGGCTGTTCAAGCGGTTTCTGCTTGTATTGAAGAGCAACACATTCAACAGCGTCCTGAATTTTGGCGACGACTGGGAAGAGGGGTGTTTTTGTATATTGGTGCTGAGCGGGGTCTGGTCAACGCGCTGCATCGACAAAGCCAGCAGATTCAATCTGCGTGGTGCGATTTTGTGAGCAACGAACCGCAGGTGGCGGATAAAGATAATCTCTCGGCAAAGATCACACTTTGTGGTCATCAACTGGATAACTGGTTTAACAATGAACCATTGCTTGCCGAGCGTCTTGCCAGAGAAATATTGAACGCGGATAACCCGGATTACCAGAATGCGCAAATGCGCCGTTTCTTTAGTGACACATCTGTTTTCGATGACACAAGTCTTATCGCATCAGATTACCTCAAACTGCAACAACTCGTAGATCGACTGGAAGCAATCAAGGTTGAGTTGAGATCGGTGAGTGATGTGAATCAATCTTTTAGTCTGGAAACATCTGCAGTAGAAAACCACCTTGGTCTTGCCAAACGAAGTGATGATTCAACCCGGCAGCTGTATTACGAATTACTCAATTTGGAAAACAACCCGCAGTGTCTGAATGCTGCCTATCATTATGTTTCAAGACATTTGAAAAAAGCACGCGCTGTGATGAACCGAATTAAACCAATTCACCTGCGTTGTATTGAATTCAGTGAGACTGCGTTTGATCAGCAAATTCAGAAGATATACCGGGCGGAAGCAGATCAGTATCAGCAATTTGTTGCTCCTCCTAAACTTGCTCGAACAGTTTATCTTTGGGGAATTGAGCAATTTGCCCCTGTGCTTCTGGTGGATGGCAGCTGGCTGCAAAATATATCGAATGCAGGGAATCATCAGCATTTGATCTCGAGGTACTTGACGCGTATTTATGCAGACGAAATTGGTGATGGACGTGATGACTGGAACCATGCCAATGTTTATCGTCAACTACTGGAAAGTACACAGATTCAACTGCCTGAATTTACTACGAAAGAATTTTCACAACATCGAGGGTTTCTCGACTCTGCATTTGATTTGCCAGTTTTCTTTTTGGCGATATCTCAATTTCCAAGTCGTTTTGAGGCTGAAATTATCGGCTTGAATCTTGCGATCGAATTAAGCGGGCTCGGTTCAACCTATCGCCGTTTGGTTGATGAGTTAGACTATTGGGGAATTGATTCAAGTATTGTCAGTTTACATTTGTCGATTGATAATCTGGCGACTGGTCATGCAGCGCTGGCGCATGATGCGGTGACTGTTTATCTTGATCAGGTATTAAACAACAGTGGTTATACTGAGATGCAGAAGCATTGGCGACGCATTTGGTCAGGATATCTGGCGTTAACAACTGTGCCAGAGGATTTGAAGCGCGCATTATTATGGAATTACTTCAAGCGATTTGTGGTGGTGCCAAGGCTGAGTCGGGAAAACTAATATGTAACACATGAAAGTCTATAACCTATTGATGTT
>DRLZ01000338.1 GCA_011322755.1 Crenotrichaceae bacterium | reverse complement strand
ATTCCAGTGGACTGTTGTTTTTGCGCAGGTTGTACACATTGGTTTGGAAAACTGACTAACAAAATTTGATTGCAGTGTAAATTTGGTTGGCAATTATTCGAATACTGTTTGTCATGTATTTTGAGTATCGTTCTCTGAATTGAGTTGATTGCGATTGTCTTTAAATCGTCCTGAAACAGCTTTGATAAATCCAGAATTCTACTATAGCAACATCATATTAGAACGCTCCGGGAACTAACAGAGTAACTATGTATGAAGATACGGGGTTTTACCGAACACCTATGAATTCGTGCTTTTAGCATCTTGTGAAAACAGCTCATCATGGTTCAGCCATCTTGAACTGTTAGTCAGGGGCGTATTGTAATTTCTGATATTATAATCAATATATCCAGTCTGATTAAGATGGAATTAATGATTGATTTCAATGTAAAAAATATGGCGTAAATGTTAATTTCTGTCACAGATCGCATGTACTCAAATACTTTTGCAAGTTCACAATTGTGATTTACTGTAATATCGACGAAAAACCAATATATGTTTGATTCAATAAGTTTGTAACTATGTTAAAGTACAGTGGCTGCGACTCGACTGGTCACCTGACTATCTTCTAGTCACAGTCAAATATACATTAGCTGTATTGTATTTGCGTTTTTTATACAGTTTTAAAACAGTGTTGAGTACGGTTGTGCAGTGATCGTTTCATAAAAGTATGCTTGTGCGTTTGAGGCATACAGTTATTTTGTTACTTGATTGTGACGTGTGTTGCTTAACGTGTTTTTTTACTGGTATTAGCTTGAGGTAAATCTTTACCAACGTTTGATGATTATTAGCCCGTATTATCGAGAGAGTCAAAGTACGGATCCATGTAAACACGAAAAATATAGAAGGGGAATCAATGAATAAATCAGAACTTATCGATGCAATAGCCGATGCTTCAGATCTCAGTAAAGCTGATGCTACGCGTGCTTTGAGCGGTTTTATTGATGCCGTGACAGGTGCTTTAAAAAAAGGAGACACAGTCTCATTAATCGGTTTCGGAACATTCTCAGTCAAGGAAAGAGCTGCACGTCAGGGCAGAAATCCACAGACCGGTGAGACGATTCAAATCAAGGCTGCAAAAATACCATCATTTAAGGCTGGTAAAGGTTTAAAAGATGCGATAAAATAGATCAGATTGCTTGGGTGCTTAGCTCAGCTGGGAGAGCATCGCCCTTACAAGGCGAGGGTCGCAGGTTCGATCCCTGCAGCACCCACCATCGGAGTGGTAGTTCAGTTGGTTAGAATACCGGCCTGTCACGCCGGGGGTCGCGGGTTCGAGTCCCGTCCACTCCGCCAACTATTTTATAAAAGCCTCGAATATTATGTTCGGGGTTTTTATTTTCAGTCTAGATAAATCTCACCCGTAGAAATGAAATCGTAGTCATTTCGTGCTGTCATGATCTTCTTCTACAACTTCGCCCGAACCAACACTTCGTCTCGTTAGCGAGTGCCTGTTCATTCTGTATTCGTCCTGAATGGCTTTTTATGAGAGTGGTATTGTCCATGGATCCTGTTGTAGTGATGATGCTTAATCTTGTGTTTATTTGTGGAAACCGGCTTAAACTCTGTTGAGAAAGATGACGCAAGTTGTCCGAGTGTATAAAATAGATAGCTTGTTGCCGGTTTTCGGTGTGTTGGTATTTATCTATTTGAGATGGGAAAGTAAATGTTGCAAGTAATTCGCAAACATGTCCATGGTCTTCTGGGTTGGTTTGTCCTGGGATTAATTATTGTGTCTTTTGCCCTGTGGGGGATCTCCAGTTATTTTGATGGAGGAGATGAATTGCCTGTGGCGACAGTTGGAGGTAAGAAATTTTTTCAGCGAGATGTTAATAGAGCTTATTTGCGTCTAAAGCAATCCAATCCTCGCCTTGCGGCAATGGATGAGACGATATTGCGTAAAGAAGCATTAAGACAATTGGTTTCGGATACCGTGCTTGGCGACACTGTTAACGACATTGGTCTTGTTGTTAGCGATCCAGCTGTTAAAAAAATTATCCAGAATATTCCTGTGTTTCAAGTGGATGGCAAGTTTGATAAAAAAACTTACAAACTGGCTTTAGCACGTCAGGGTTTGTCGTCACGACAATTTATTGAACAAACCAGGTTAGCATTGGAAAAAGACCAGCTTAGACGTAGCAGCCTTGACTCGGGGTTTGTAACCAAAGTTGAATTAGACGATTATTTTGGATTGTTTAATCAGTCACGCGATGTCGCGTATATGACTGTTCCAATTGATTTGAAGCCGATCGATCACAGTGATGATGACATACGGGCATACTATGATGAACACGCGGAACAATATCAGGTTCCAGAGCAGGTTTCGCTACAATATGTTGAGTTAAATCTGGATGATTTGGCGTCACAGCAACAGGCAACAGAACAAGACTTGCTAGCCTATTACGAAGAACAAAAAGACTCATTTTCCACAGAAGAACGTCGTAAAGTCAGGCATATTCTGATATCGACCAAAACAGATAATTCAGAACAGGATGCTTTGGAAAAAGCACAACTGGTGATTGAGAAACTTGGCAATGGTGAAGACTTTTCTGAACTCGCAAAACAATATTCAGATGACCCTTTATCAAAAAAGAAAGGCGGAGATCTTGGCTTTATTCGTCATGGAGATATGGTGCAGGCATTTGAAGACGCAGTCTACGAGTTGCAACAAGGTGTTGTCTCCAAGCCTGTCAAGACTGAGTACGGCTATCATGTGATACAAGTAACAGAGATTCAACCAGCAACGACGAAACCGTATGCTGAGGTAAAGGATCAAATTGCCAAGGATTTTAAACGGCAACAAGCAGAAAACGAGTTTTTCGAACGGCAGGAAACGCTCGATCAAGTCAGGTTCGAACATTCAGACAGTCTGGAAATGGCTGCGGATGCAATTGATGTAAAAATTCAGGAAACAGATTTGTTTAACCAGCAAAACGGTACTGGTATCGCAGCTGAAAAGGCTGTTCGTGATGCCGCATTTACGACTGAGGTGCTGGAAGGCAATAATAGTGAAGTGATTGAGATTGATCCTGAGCATGTGGTTGTGATGCGAATAAAAGAACATCAGCCGGCAAAAACGTTGCCACTGGAAACTGTCAAACAAGGTATCATCCAAGCATTGAATCAAAAAGCTGCACACGAAGCAGCGATCAGCCAGGCCAACGCTATCGTCAAGGCTGTAAAACAAGGTCAATCATTTGATGAGATAGCATCAAAACATGGCTTGACAGTCAAAGCCCCGGGTTTTGTTAAGCGGGATAATTCTGAAATCCCCTGGCGCATCAAACAAGGGATTTTTTCTACTCCTAAACCAGCTAGTCAACCATCCCTGAACATTATCGACCTTGGGCCGGAAGGTCAGGTTGTTGTCATGGTAAAGTCAGTTCAACAAGGTGATCCGGCTGATATCGATGAGACCATGCAAGAGCAGGTGAAAGCAAGTTTGTTAAAAAATCGTAATTCAATTGAATATGCTGCACTGATCGCACAATTGGAACAAAGCAGCGACGTGTCGATCCAAAAAGAATTACAACAATAGAACTTGTGTTGATTGATCGGTGAATCGGAATGGTGTGGCAGTAGCCGCCACCATTCCGTGGTGATGATGTGATCTGAGGCTGGATAGAGATTACATGGATAAGCCTGTAATATTATAGCCAGCGTCAACATAGGTGATCTCGCCAGTAATGCCAGATGCCAGATCAGAACACAGAAAGGCGCCTGCATTACCAACTTCGTCAATTGTTACATTTCTTCGCAGTGGAGCCGCGTCAGCGCCTTTGCTGAGCATTTCCCTGAAATTATTGATACCGGCAGCCGCCAGGGTTCTGATGGGACCGGCTGAAATCGCATTCACCCGAGTACCTTCCGGACCGAGTGCGCCGGCCATATAACGTACATTCGCTTCCAGACTGGCTTTTGCAACACCCATCACATTGTAGTTTGGAATCACTCGTTCAGCGCCCAGATAAGTCAACGTGAGTAACGAACCGTTACGTCCTGCCATCATCGAGCGCCCATATTTTGCCAATGCGGTAAAGCTGTAAGCACTGACTTCATGCGCAATTTTGAAGTTTTCACGTGTAACCGCGTCAACATAGTTGCCTTCCAGTGCTTCACGCGGTGCAAATGCAACTGAGTGAACAATACAGTCCAGACCATCCCAGTGAGTCGCCAGTGTGTTGAAAGCAGTTTCGATATTACTGTCTTCGCTGACATCACATTCAATCGTAATTGATGAGTTGCATTTTTCAGCCAGCGTTTCGACGCGTCCCTGTAATTTCTCATTTTGATAGCTGAAAGCCAGCTCAGCGCCTTCCCGATGCATGGCACTGGCAATCCCCCAGGCAATTGAGCGATTACTGGCTACACCGACAATCAGGACTTTTTTCCCGTCCATCATTCCCATGAATTTCTCTCCTCATTTAGGGTTGTTTTTTTAAATAAACCTAGAAGTATCTATAACAGTTGATATGATGTCCAGCTTCTTTATCAAATTTCTGCAAGGAGAATTGAAACAGACATGGCTGGATGGATGATGCGATGTTTCATGCTGATGTGTTTAATGGCGATCAGTGCCTGTGATGAGTCACGTTCTGTTACTGAGACCAACCTATCTGTTTTACGCCGTGGAAATGGCGCAGAACCACAAACGCTTGATCCACATCGGGCAGAGGGTGTTCCGGCGGCAAATATTTTGCGTGATTTGTATGAAGGTCTGGTTTCAGAAACGCCTGATGGTCAGTTAATTCCAGGTGTCGCAGAAAGCTGGGAAATCAGTGCAAACGCAAGCAGATACATCTTTCATCTTCGCAACACGGCGCGTTGGTCAAATGGAGATGAAATAACAGCTGATGACTTTGTCTATTCTTTCAGACGCAGCATCAATCCGGCTACTGGTTCCAGTTATTCCCAGGTTCTGTCATGTATTGTCAATGTGAAACAAATTATTGCAGGACATATGGGTATTGAAAAGCTCGGTGTTAAAGCCTTAGATAAACACACATTAGAAATCACCCTGAATGCACCGACACCTTATTTTCTCAGCCTTCTCACCCATTCGACAACCTATCCTGTACATCGGAAAACTGTTGAGGCATGGCATGGACATTTCTCACGACCTGACAGACTGGTATCGAATGGTGCATATACTCTAGCGAACTGGGTTGTCCAGTCTCAGATTACACTGGATAAAAACCCGCACTATTGGGATGCATCAAATACCCGGGTTGATCGTGTAGTCTATTATGCAATTGATGATGCATCTCAGGAATTACAACGATACTGGGCAGGTGAACTTGACTGGACAGAATCAATACCGGTCGGACAAGTAGACTGGGTGCGGTCAAAATTTGGAGATCAACTCAGAATTGCACCTTATTTGGGGACCTACTACTATGGCTTGAATGTCACGCGTGCTCCGTTCAAGGATCAACCCGAATTGCGCCACGCACTTTGGCTGGCGATTGACCGTGACACGATTGTCAGTAAAATTACAGCGGCAGGTGAATTGCCGGCATATAGCTGGGTACCTCCAGGCGTATTGCATTATCAGGTACAATCGACACCAGACCAGAACTGGTCAGTGCAACAGCGATTGTCAGAAGCCAGACGATTGTACCGGCAGGCTGGGTATTCTGCTGAGCATCCTTTGAAACTACAGTTACTATACAATACCAGCGATAATCACAAGCGTATCGCGCTTGCAGTCTCATCCATGTGGAAAAAAGCATTGGGTGTTGAAACTGAACTGATTAACGAAGAGTGGAAAGTGTTTCTGGATCATCGTAAACAACTTGCACAAACCCAGGTGGTTCGAGGTGGCTGGATTGCTGATTATAATGATGCATGGAGTTTTGCCGAGTTGTTACAGTCAGACAATCCCATGAATAACAGCGGTTATAGTAGCCCAGAATATGATGCCTTGCTGTCCAGGGCTTCCACTGAAACTGATGCGGAAAAACGCCAACAGTTATTACAACATGCAGAAAGAGTTATGCTCAGCGATATGCCAATTATCCCGATCTTTTTTTATGTTAGCAAAAGTCTGATAAAGCCAGCAATTAAAGGCTTTGAGAGCAACATCATGGATCATCATTATTCCAAGCATTTAAGCCTGGATCAGCAGAGTTTTCAGTAGCCGTGTTAGATCGAAGCACTGTCTGATGTTACTGCGATATGCTTTTCAGCGCTTACTCAGTGCTATTCCAACGTTGATGGTGATGGTATTTATCGCTTTTTATCTTGTGCATAGTGCGCCGGGTGGACCATTTGATACAGAGAAAGTCATTGCACCTGAAGTACGTGCCAATCTTGATCGCTTATATCATCTTGATCAACCCTTGCATAAACAATTTATCTATTATTTAAGGAGTATCATGCGCGGTGATCTGGGACCATCATTTCGCTACAGAGATTATTCAGTTAATGACTTGATTGCAGCTGGGTTTCCAGTTTCTTTCAAGTTAGGCGCAGCGGCGATGAGTCTGGCGGTGATCATTGGTAGCTTGCTGGGTATGTTCGCCGCTTTGTATCGAAACAGTGTCGTTGACAACACAATTCAGTTGTTTTCTGTGACGGGCATTGCAATACCCGGTTTTGTCATTGCACCAGTCATGATCCTGCTGTTTTCGATTGACTTGAAATGGTTGCCTGCTGGCGGCTGGCAGATAGGGCGTTGGTCTGATTGGGTGTTGCCTGTGATTGCTTTGGCTCTTCCACAAATTGCCTATATTGCACGGCTGATGCGCGGAAGTATGATTGATGTATTAAACAGTGTTTATATCCGCGCGGCGTATGCCAAAGGCTTGCCAACCTCGTTAATTTTGCGCCGACATGCGTTCAAGCCTGCATTTTTGCCAGTGCTGTCATATCTGGGGCCTGCCAGCGCCGGCATTATCACCGGTTCGGTTGTGATTGAGCAAATATTTTCAATACCAGGGATTGGACGCTATTTTGTACAGGGTGCGATTAACCGGGATTATACGCTGGTGCTTGGTGTGGTAGTAGTTTACGGAATATTAGTCATATTTGCTAATCTCGTGGTTGATTTATTGTATGCCTGGCTAGATCCAAAGGTGGAGTATTGAGCAAACCTGTTGATCAGCCCAACCAGGGTGCAGTGCATAAAGATATCGTAGATTTTACTTCAACATCGCCCTGGTCTAAGGGTTGGTCTCAATTTTCAAGTCAGCGACTTGTTTTCATCAGTCTGCTTTTATTAATGATGATTGCGGTTGTTGTCGTGTTTGGACCGATGCTGAGTTGCTATGATACGGCAAGTACCAATTTTGAATTAATTCTAAGTCCGCCTTCTTTAAGCAATGGTCACTGGCTGGGTACAGATTCACTGGGCAGGGACTTGTACGTGCGTGTGCTCAAAGGTGGTCAGATTTCGCTGATGGTTGGTCTGGTTGCAACGGTTGTCACAATTGGTATTGGTGTCGTGTATGGTACGATTGCCGGGTATTTTGGCGGTCGTGTTGATGGGTTAATGATGCGTCTGGTTGATGTGTTATATGCCGTGCCGTTTATGTTTTTTGTGATCTTGCTGATGGTGGTTTTTGGACGTAACCTGATTTTGATTTTCGTTGCGATTGGCGCAGTGAACTGGCTGGATATGGCGCGTATTGTTCGTGGACAGACTTTGAGTATCAAAAACCAGGACTTTATTGCCGCAGCAAAAGTGTGTGGTTTAAGTGAGTGGGCAATTATTCGCCATCACATTATTCCTAACCTGCTTGGTGTAGTGGTCGTCTACGCAACATTAACCATTCCACAGGTTATCCTGATTGAATCATTTATCAGTTTTCTGGGACTTGGTGTGCAGGAACCTGCAACTTCCTGGGGTGCGCTGGTGAATGATGGTATGCGCGAGATGCACCGTGCCCCCTGGGTTTTGATTGTGCCTGCAGTGATGTTGTCAATCACGGTATTTTGTCTGAATATTATCGGTGATGGTTTACGTGACCTGTTTGATATCAGACAGGCAAATGTCTAGTCATGTGCATACTTGATGTCGAAGATTTATCAGTTAAGTATGCGACCCGATCCGGTTTGTTGACAGCAGTCAATCACATCAGTTTTTCACTCATGCAAGGCACAACGTTGGGGATCGTCGGTGAGTCCGGATCAGGGAAGTCACAACTGGCAATGGCATTGATGGGTTTGCTGGATACGAGCGCCAGACAAACTGGCAAAATAATATTTGATGGACAAACAATTTCTGATTTTGACAGAACTCAACGTCGCCATATTAACGGTAACAGGATAGCGATGGTTTTCCAGGATCCGATGAGCGCGTTAAATCCATATTTATCACTTGCAACCCAGATGACTGAAGTACTGATGGTTCATCAACAGATGCGCTACAAGCAAGCACTTGAGCAGTCAATTACGATGTTAGCTGAATGTGGGATTGATGAACCCAAAACACGGATACATAGCTATCCACATGAATTCTCGGGAGGGATGCGACAGCGTATTTTAATCGCGACTGCATTATTATGTCGACCAGCTTTGCTGATTGCGGATGAACCGACAACTGCACTTGATGTTTCGATGCAGGCCCAGATTCTTGATTTGTTAAAACAGGTACAGCATCAGCAGAAGATGACTCTGATTGTAATTACGCATGATTTTGGAGTGGTTGCATCGCTTTGTGATCAGGTTATGGTGATGTATGGCGGTCAGGTAATGGAATATGGACTGGTTGCAGAACTGTTGCAGCAGCCATTGCATCCATATACACAAGGATTGCTTGAGTCCATGCCGACACTGAAAAAAACCGGGAAACAACTTTACAGTATGCCTGGCGACCCACCTGATCCAGTGTATCTTCCGCAAGGATGTCCTTTTGAGCCACGTTGTAGACAACGGCTTGCCGAATGTAAAACGATCAAGCCAGAGCCAGTGATTGCAGAAAATGCTGGAATGGTATTCTGTCATGCCGCGAGCTGATAGTTGACAGAAACCGTATGAACACAACACGGAACCAGCTCATTTTCTAGTGACAGATTTTTACGAATTTAACTGGAGTGTCTGTTGTGGATTTAAAAACACTTCATGCCGGCAGAAAACTAGCGATCGACATGAAGTGTTTGGCCAGAATACCCGCTATTTGTTGGCTTTCTTTGAACTTGTTTTTTTCTTCTTGCTCTTAGTGGATTTAGATTTAGATGATTTGACCTTTTTAGCCTTTTTTTTGCCAGGCTTGTTGCGACAATAACTGCTGACTTTAACTCCTTTTTTGGTAGTATAGCCTTTAGTCCAGCTGCAACTATTGGAGTTCCCACATGCATTTTTTGATAATTCCTTGCATGCAGATTTAGCAGTGGCTGTGGTGGCAGTGAGTAATGAGAGTGAAAATGTGAGTGCAATCAAAAAATTTCTGATATTCATCGTGTATTCTCCTATGTTGTAAATGTATTGACAGACGCAAAATATAAAGTCTACTGTGAGTTTTCAGGAAAAATTATATCGTTTTCAATCAGGGGTTTTGTTGTCTGCCACTGGCTGTTACGTTATTTAACAATACTGCTCCTGATCATGAGGGGCAGGATACAATGAGAGATTGACATAATACAACGTAATGTAATAACTAAATAGTATTCGATTAATTCTAATGCTAGCGTAAGATAACAACAAATAATGAACGAAACAATATGAGGTAGAACAATGGATGTAAAACAATACCAATCGCAGTTTTTGTACAGAACAAAAATTTTGGCAATCTCTGTTTTTATCTCTTTGGGAGTTTTCCTGCCTGTAGCCAATGCTGATGAAACGTGTCAGTCACCTTATATGGCAAAAATTGTTGGTCAGGAAGATTATGTTTATGTCTGGACTCTGGGCATGGAAGGCCTCGGAGATGAACAGGATAAACTCGTCACCATTGGCGCGAATCCGGATTCACCGAATTATGGAAAAGTCATCAATACATTGTCTGTTGGTGGACGTAATGAAGCACATCATTCCGGGTTTACTGATGATCGGCAGTACCTGTGGGCTGGGGGGCTGGATACCAACAAAATCTTTATTTTTGATGTGCATACTGATCCATCCAAACCAACCCTTACCAGAACCATTACAGATTTTGTAGCAAGCAGTGGCGGTGTTGTTGGTCCACATACAACATATGCGTTGCCGGGCAGGATGATGATAACCGGATTGTCAAACAACACGGATCATGGCGGACGCACAGGGCTTGTAGAGTACACGAATGCAGGTGATTATATCACCACACACTGGACCCCAACTGATACAGATTTACGTGGTGCTATCAAGGCTGGTGAGTATGCCGATGGTTATGGATATGATGTACGGGTGTTGCCTCGTCGCAACGTCATGCTGACATCATCATTTACTGGCTGGTCAAACTATATGATGGATTTCGGCAAGATGTTGAAAGACCCCGAAGCCATGAAGCGTTTCGGAAATACAGTTGTACAGTGGAATCTGCATACGCGTCAGCCCAAAAAAGTCTTTGATGTGCCTGGCGCACCATTGGAAATTCGATGCGCCTGGGATCCTAATCATAATTATTGTTTCACAACAACTGCCTTGACTTCGAAAATCTGGTTAATTTATGAAGATAAACAGGGAGATTGGCAGGCTAAAGAAGTGGCCGACATTGGTGATCCATCGAAAATTCCTTTACCTGTTGATATCTCAATCCAGAGCAATGACAAAATGCTGTGGGTGAATACATTTATGGATGGCAAGACCCGTGCATTTGATATCTCAGATCCGTTTCAACCCAAACAAGTGTTTGAAAAACAGATTGGCAAACAAGTCAATATGGTGTCTTCAAGCTGGGATGGCAAGCGTTTGTACTACACCACGTCATTGCTGTCTAACTGGGATAAAAAAGGCAAGGACAATGAGCAGTTTTTAAAATTGTATCACTGGGATGGAAAACAGTTGACCCAGAAGTTTTCGATTGATTTCATCAAGCTCAAACTTGGTCGGCCTCATCAAATGCGTTTCGGTGCGAATGCATTGTATGCTACGACACCTGCAGCTGATGCATCTGTATTGGCTCAGCTTAAAGAATGAATTAATAACAAGCACAAGGAAGTGCCGTTATTGGCCCGATATAATGTTTTGATACAATCACTTGTAATTTTTGTATTGCTTGCCGCCTGTGTTGTTTTGGCCAGTCTGGCAGATCAAACACCATCAAGTACTCAGATTCAGGCCCCGGGATATGGCCAGCTGGCTTTTGAAGCACCAACTCCTGGTAGTTATCAATTACCTGATCTAGGACTGGCAGCAAATGGTTTGGTACTGAATGTCGACGGGCAGGAGTTAAACCTTGATGATTTAATGGGGGACAAACTTGTACTGCTTAGTTTTATTTATTCAACTTGTAACGATAGCAATGGGTGTCCGCTGGCAACAGCAGTTTTCTACCGGATCAAGCAACGGCTTGAAAGTCATTCTGTTCTGGCCCGGCAGTTAAGACTGCTGACATTGAGTTTCAATCCTCTCAACGATACGCCTGAAGTCATGCGCGAATATGGGCAAGGTTTATCTGATAGCGGGCTGGATTGGCGTTTTCTTACAACAGCTTCGGAACAACAGTTAAATCCCATACTGGAACAGTATCGGCAAACAGTCAATAAAATAGTTAATGAGCAAGGCGAGTTTACCGGTGCTTTTTCGCATACCTTACGAGTCTATCTGATTGATAAAAATAAACACATTCGCAATATTTACAGTGTGTCTTTTTTGCATCCGGATACGCTGATCAATGATCTTGAAACGCTATTAGCTGAAGCGGCTGATTCAGCACAAAGGGTTAATCACTCGAACGTTGATAGACGAGAAACGAATAACGAAACAATCGCTCCTGAGCATGCATCTCATCACCCGATTGATTTATTACAGACCATAAACAAGCCATCGCTGGGATTACCTGCCATGCCGGTTCCAGCGAACAACCCTGTTACCAGAGCAAAAATACGATTAGGACGCAAACTCTTCTTTGATCGCAGATTATCGTTGAATCGGACGATTTCATGCGCAATGTGTCATGTTCCTGAACAGGGTTTTACCAGTCATGAAATGAAAACAGCCGTTGGAATAGAAGGGCGCACGGTTGGTCGTAATTCTCCCACTGTTTATAATGTTGGTTATTATCAAACGCTGTTTCATGATGGCAGGGAATCAACTCTGGAACAACAAGCCTGGGGGCCATTGCTGGCACGTAACGAAATGGCCAACCCTTCGATTGGCTTTGTGCTGGATACAATTAAATCCAGTGCTGACTATGATGGTTTGTTTGAAAAGGCATTTTCGAAGCCGGTTGGGATGGAAACACTCGGGATGGCGCTTGCAAGTTATCAGCGGAGTCTGAATTCAGCAAATTCAAGATTTGATCAGTGGAAGTATGGTGGAAAGACAGCCGTTCTGAATCAAGCAGAGATAAACGGCTATCAGGTGTTTGTGGGTAAGGGCGGTTGCGTGAATTGTCATGTTATCAGCGATGATTCTGCTTTGTTTACTGATAATCAATTCCATAATACAGGTATTGGATTTTCCGATGCCATGCAGATAAGCCAGAAACAACATCGGATTCAGATTGCTCCTGGTGTTTTCGTTGAAGTTGATTCAAGTATTGTTGATTCAGTCTCTGAACAGAAAGCCAATGATCTTGGCCGATACGCAGTGACGCTTGATCCTCATGATCGCTGGAAGTATAAAACGCCATCACTGCGAAATATCGCCCTGACTGGACCGTATATGCATAACGGACAATTTGAAACATTGCAGCAAGTTGTTGCTTTCTATAATCAAGGCGGTATTCAGAACCCAGAGCTTGATGTAAATATCAAGACGCTACATTTGACAGCATCGGAACAGGCGGATCTTGTCGCCTTCCTGCACGCTCTTACAGGCAATAATGTAAACAGAATTATCGCCGATGCTTTAACAGCACCAGTTGGCGATCCACATTGACAACAATGTTATCAACCACGATTTCAAATATCTGTGGTTGTTGAACCAATATTTTGGTTCTGCTTTTTAATTCAGCATAGAAAGCTGATGTTGTGGATGTTTTCTAGCTAACCCAGAATAGCCACGTTACCTGTCAGGACTGGCTCAGCCTTATTGTTCACATTACCGTATGCGGAGTCTATTTCGACTGCTTTGAGTTGACAAGGCAGGATTGGCTCAAAGAGTGGATACAGTGTGCTTGTGTCCTGTTTCTGATCCAGCCAGTATTCGGCATTATCCAGGCTTAGCATCACTGGCATACACTGATAATAGGGTTCGAATTCAGATGAAGCTTTTGTAGTGACGATTGCACACGATAAGACATGCTCAATTCCGTCCGTCCAGTAATCCCATATTCCTGCAAAAACAAGCGTCTGGTCGATTGCAGAAAACAGATATGGAGTATGTTGCTGTTTGCTGTGTTGCCATTCAACAAATGAGTGCGCAGGAACGAGACATCGTTTATGACGGAAACAGCCTTGGTATGCCCGACTATCAGCGAGTGATTCGCAGCGTGCGTTGAACATCGGGTAGGTTGTTGATGGACCGTTGCTCCAGTTTGGTACCAGCCACCAGCGCATATCACTGATCAGTCGTTGACCTTCCCAATAATGAATCACAGGTACCTGGTCTGTGGGCGCCAGATTGTATCGGGTAGGCATGGATCCAAAATCAACATCGAGCGATGATAATAATTGGTGGATACTGGCATCGTCGCAAATATTGAGACGTGTTGGCATTAAATCACATGTGTTGACGCTGAAGTCATCTCTGGAGATGCATCAGTTGGCGAGCTGACTAGGTTGATTTGTACACGTGTGTCTGGCTGCAAGAGATGTTGACGGCATTCTGCGGTTGAAAATTGCGCCACACTTTTAACTCGGCTGATGGTAATGTTTGTTTTCTGGGTGATTTGGTTGAGTATTTGTTTCTGTTGTCTGTCATTCCATGCATAGTAACAATGATTTGATGCTGTAATACGAAACGATGGTGGAATGACAACCCACACGACACCTGAATCAATTAACGGTTTCAGGTAATTTTCAAACAGCGTGATTGTTAGCATGCGTGCATGGGTGCCATCTACATCGGGATCCATCAATATCAGAATTTTTGAAAACAAGAGATCTCCAGCATCGCAATGTTCATTAATACCGCAACCGAGTGCTTGAAAAATACGCTGACAGATAGAATCCGACAACACTTTGGAAATTGATGTTGTTGCTGTATTGATCAATTTTCCCTGTAATGCAAGAACGCTCTGGTCTGGCTTGTACATCGCCTGTCGAACCGTACTTGCAGCAGATTCACCCTCAACAATAAACAGTTCTTTCACTTATTATCCATGGTTGTTGTCTGTCTTGTCTAACTCGAAAAATGCAGACGTACCCTTTTATCTCAAGTTTATTGTTTTGATGTCGATTCAGCTCAATGTGGTGGTTCGTTTTGTGGCTGTATTATCCATTGTGAGATCCACAGCATCAGACGATGTGCTGAATAATCCCGCAATTTACCAAAGTATCGATTATGGGCAGGTTTTTTGAACACACCCACTGTATCACCCCAGGCAGCGCTGTCTGGATGCTCGCTTGGTTCCCAATCAGTTGTGACCTCCTTCAGTTGCATTTGCCCAAATCGGGCAAGCGCTCGATACGAATCCGGGTAAAAGCGCCAGCAATCGACTGGAAAACGGTGTTCCGGACCGCGTGAAGGTGCGATTAAAAAGATGTAACCGCCAGGTTTGGTCGCGCGTACCATATCCAGCCAGCTTAGCCAGAAATATTCGATATGTTCAAATGCCTGACCGGATACCAGTACATCAGCCTGGTGAGTGTTAATGGGTAATTTATATGGATTAGACATCACTTTGTCAACATTAGGCCCTTCACGCATATCAATACCAGTATATTGCCACTGTTTGTTGAGAAACAACTCCTTGTAACTGCCGTTCACATCGTAACTTCCGATATCAAATATATTCAGCTGCTGGCCAGCCATGTTGGCTAAATAACGCTGAGTCAGGTCTTGAACGTGTTGATATGAACTAATATGCACTTTGAGTCCTTGTTTTGGTTTGGATAATTACCAGCTTGTTTACTTTGTGTAATAGCAATTTCATGCGTTCTCTCACTGCAATTCGTGATCATCACT
>DRLZ01000337.1 GCA_011322755.1 Crenotrichaceae bacterium | reverse complement strand
TCTTAATCCCAATGCATGACCGACCTCATGATGGAAAGTAAGGTTGGATAATGCAAAACTATCTCTTACCGATACAAATTCTCCGCAATCTCTACCACCATTCTCACCAGCAACAATATAGCAATCATTGTTTGTGCCTATTGTTCCATGTGTTTGAGGGAATACACCGTCATTTTTTAACCCTGCAAATCCGTGTGCAAAATCAGAGGGATGTTTTCGGCTATTTGCTGTTATTAATACAACAAGATCAGCCGCATATTGATTTCTAAGATTTGCTACCGTTGTGTTTGTTGAAACCCAAAATTGGTCAGCAATAAGTGAATCACAAAATGGCTGTCCAGAAACAGTAAAACAAGCAGTTGCACCATTATGCGTATTATTTTCATGATAAGGCGTACTAAATGTAGGCCAACTGGTTTCTTTCGCTGCTTTGAGTGATAACGAATACGAATTAAGACCAACTTCTGCCAGTTTTTGATTGTAACTTGCGACAATCGTATTAATCCAATTGATGGTCGCTGTTGTGCCCCCTTTATTCCATCTAGTGTAGGGTGTAAACAGAACTAGCAAGCTACTGTGCAACAGCCAGAGCTCATCGCTGCAGGTGGGTTAATATTGGATAAAGCAATCGACTCGAATAAATCTGATTGATTCTTCTCAATCGCAGGATCAGGGAAATCGGTCATTCCTTCTGCTGCAATTTGCCTCATTTTTTGCAAATTGTAGGTTTCTGATTGATCCCCTTCGGATGGTACCAGCTGATAAACCCCGTCAGCTGTGGTTATAAGACCGTATACCATACCGTTACCCAACGTCAATAAAACATTGCCAGATACTTTTTCACGGTTTCGGGTATACACGGAACCAAGATAGGTCATAACACCGGGCGATCCTGTCTGTGTTTGATCAATGGTGATCAGATACCCTTTATTAAATAACTGTATATCAATAAAATCACCATTAACAAGGGCATCAATGACAACATTAAAATCAAGATCAACTGTTGTTTGCTTTTCAATATGATCAGCCGTTGCAATATGCTGTTTATTGGTTTGAACATTGCTAATGATAAAGCCATCAATGACTGTTTTGGTTGAGGCGGCATTGACTGTTTTCAGTGACAACCCAACACACAGCATAATAACTACATAGATTTTATACACGTTCATATATTCCTCCTGATCATTTGGGATAATTGACCGAGCTTGTTTTTATCCTTATAAGCATCATTGCACAGACTCTGGATTACTGATAATCGTAAAATTCTGAATTGCATCACGCCATTGCACCCTGACCTGCTGTCCGGTTTCCGGGAAGTCTGTCAGTGTGTACTCTGCTCCTTCACGCTTCAGGAAACCGTCATCAACCTTGACTACGGTAAATGTCACATCAGAAATTTCAATATCATCAACATAGGTTTGCAGACTGTGCTCGCCTACCGACAACAATCCCCATGCCATCACTGTTCCATAGCCATTAAAACCCTCATTCGAGCACACGTCTTTGGTATCACCACGTGACCCGCCATAGGGAATCCGCTCCTTTTGTCCCCCGTCAATTGAAATTTCAACCTTGCCGGCGTTGCATGCCCAGCCACGAATCAGGCCGATTCCTGTCTGAATACTGTCTTGAATCGGACTTTCGTGATAAGCAGTTGTGACCGTATTCTGAACAGGATTTACTTCGAAATCATTTGAAGCAACTGTAGAAACAATAAGACCTGGTCCTTTTAGTCCATAGCTTAGATGGTATTGGCCCGGATCAAGTGTTCCAAGCGGAATCTCAAGAATTGGATTCGGGTTTTGCGTACATTGTTCATCACTGGGTACGCCAAAACCATTGTTTATAGAAACATCTATTCTATGTGGTTTATCAGTTCCTGCGGGCGGTCGTGATTCAACAAAAACATCTTGCAAACTTCTGCATCTGGCTCGATTGATGACTGCAACAACATCGTCTTCACCTGTCGGATTTGATGGCTTGATTTCGATTGAAAACGGTTCGGAATCTGTATCCATGCCAGTATCAACTGCGCTGGCACCAATACTCCACATCAACAAGACGAAACTCAAAACAGTTAAATAAAGCAGTCTGCTCATTTAACTGCCTCATTGAGTTTTCGCGGCTTTAACATGCTTTTTAGCCTGAAAATCGCCTGTGCATTCCGCAACCCTTGCGCCTCATCATAAGGTTCTGGTTGCTTACCCGCCCTGACTGCGGCAAGTTGATCGTGTGTACAACTTGGAGTATGTTCGCAACTTAACACCAGTGCTTCGCGAATTTCTTCTACTGTTAGTTCCTCACGCCATATTTCATCTGATGTGACTTTGCCAAGTGATTGGTTGATTTTTTCCTGTAATGTATTGGTTTCCGTTTTCCATTCGCTGTTTTCAGCTGCTACACTTGTGATGCAGAAGCAGAGCAATAGCATTGTTAAACACAGTATGATTTTATAAATTGAATCTGACATTGTAATTACCTCATTCGTTGATAAACCGTAAATTAGTTAAGCATTTTCATATCATGAACCGCAATCCAAAGCGCTCCATTAATACCCGTCCCTTCGACT
>DRLZ01000336.1 GCA_011322755.1 Crenotrichaceae bacterium | reverse complement strand
TGAACGGCGGTGATGGTGTTATTTCGGTCACTGCGAACGTTGCACCTCGTCTGATGTCAACAATGATCGCCGCAGCAACGGCAGGCGACCGAAATCAGGCCGAGCGACTGAATGAACAACTTGCAGCTTTGCATACTGAGCTTTTTATCGAATCAAATCCGATCCCTGTTAAATGGGCAGTACATGAGATGGGACTTATCCCTTCGGGAATACGATTACCATTAACAAAACTCAGCATCGGTCTAGAAACAACTGTCCGGAGCGCAATGCAATCAGCTTCAGTCTATTAATTAACCAGTAAATCTTTATGCTAAACAGAATAATCAAAACAATCGTCCTAACCGGCTGCCTTGTCATTCCATTATTGATGCTCAGTTGTTCATTGTTTCCTGATAAAGAAACCCAGTATCTGCAACATACTGAACTTGACACACTGGAATTACCACCCGATCTACAACAAACCCCTGAAACCATTCAGGCGAATGTTCAGCAGATACAACCAGAAGAAAATTCGGACGACCAAACCGATATCAATACGACTGATACCTACAAAAATGAAATGCCATTGTTGGTAGACTTAATCAAAGAACCCATACACATTGAAATATTTGATAATTTCGAACATACATGGAATCGAGTTGGAAAAACCTTAACCCATATGGGACTCGAAGTGCTTGACCGCGATAAAAACAATGGGCAATATTTTGTAGTGTATGAAAAAGCCCCCAAGCCTGTGGATGATAGCTTGTGGTCTTTTCTGGCATTCTGGCGTGATGATGGCCGACACGAAGAGTTCGATTTTCGTGTCAAATTACTCGAAGATCGAGGCTTGACTAAAATACTGGTTCTTGATGCAGATGAACAGCCTGTAAGAGAAGGTCCTGGACGCACATTGTTACTTGATATCTATCAAGCTTTGTAAATCCTGCAACGACTCGATGCACTCTGTCCGCAGTGTTTTATAAGTGAAGTCTTATTGACCGATTTGTCTTTACTCTTGATTTGCAACGCAGACCCGCTTTTATCTATTATTTCATTATACAGGATCGCTGACCCCATACTATGCAGGTTATTTCCGGTTCCCAGGCTTTCACGGCATTTCGCCGCGCACGACTTCTCAACCAACTAAGACAGCTTGAGCCAGCGATTTCTGGCTTGCAAGCGACATTTCATCATTTTGTTGATCTAGAACAACCACTCAATGCGTTGCAAACCAGTCGCTTGCAATCACTGCTTGAGTATGGAGATACAACATCCATTAAACATGACCAACAAAATGAGATCTGGGTCATCCCTCGTATCGGTACAATTTCCCCCTGGTCCAGCAAAGCAACCGAAATTATTCAACGCTGCCTCCTGGATCAGATCCTGCGTGTCGAAAGAGGTATTTGTTATCAATTCGCGTGTCATCGTGATGTGCAGCTGGAATTTCACGAACACAGCGCACTAGCAGCGCTTCTACATGACAGAATGACACAAAGCCTGGTCAGTAAAGCTGAGCTGGGTCAAGTCTTTCAACATTCGACACCGACTGAGCTTGTTACCATACCGGTGTTGACAGAAAAGCTTGATGCGCTGGTACGCATCAATGAAAATCTGGGGCTTGGACTTTCCCAGCAAGAACTCAACTATTTACTGGAAAGCTATCTGTCACTGGGAAAAAATCCAACAGATGCCGAGCTCGTGATGTTCGCTCAGGTGAATTCCGAACACTGCCGACACAAGATTTTCAATGCTGACTGGATCATCGACGGCAATCAACAAGCGCAAACACTGTTTGAAATGATCCGCCATACCAGCAATTCCAACCCAAATGGCATTTTATCTGCTTATCATGACAATGCCGCTGTTATTGAGGGCACTGCCTGCGAGAACCTCACCCGGAATTCACAAACCAATCGCTATGGCTATGATCAAGGTCATCGTCATATTGTCATGAAAGTCGAAACACATAATCACCCGACAGCCATCTCACCGCATCCAGGCGCTGCAACCGGAGTTGGCGGAGAAATCAGGGACGAAGCAGCAACCGGTCGTGGTTCTACAAGCAAGGCTGGTCTCACAGGTTTTTCAGTCTCACACTTACGCATCCCGGATTACCCACGCCCCTGGGAAGGTGATTTTGGCAAACCGGACCATATGTCATCCGCTCTGAATATCATGCTGGAAGCACCGATTGGCGGCGCTGCTTTTGGCAATGAATTTGGCAGACCTAATCTGGCGGGTTATTTCCGAACATTTGAGCAAGCTGACGACACAACATCCGGAACACGTCGATATGGTTATCTCAAACCCATCATGATTGCTGGCGGAGTTGGGACAATCCGCGCAGACCAGATCGACAAACAAAAAATCCCGACCAATGCATACATCATTGTATTGGGAGGACCGGCAATGTTGATTGGTCTGGGTGGAGGCGCAGCTTCATCACGCACATCAGGAGAAGGCAGCGCAGCACTGGATTTTGCTTCGGTACAGCGAGAGAACCCTGAAATGCAACGCCGCTGCCAGGAAGTGATTAACGCATGCTGGAGCCAGGGAGACAATAATCCGATTCTAAGCATTCATGATGTTGGTGCCGGCGGGCTATGCAATGCCATACCGGAATTAGTCCACGATGCGGGACGCAGTGGATGGTTTCAGCTCAGAGATGTACCCTGCGCCGATCCGGGCATGTCGCCAATGGAAATCTGGTGCAATGAAGCCCAGGAACGCTTTGTACTCGCCGTCAATCCTGAAAAACTGGAGAAATTCAAGGCAATCTGCGAACGCGAACGCTGTTTGTATGCAGTAGTTGGTAAATCGACTATGGATCAGCAACTTGTCGTTGAAGATACTTTGTTCAACAATCGTCCTGTTGATCTGCCCATGTCGCTGTTGTTTGGAAAACCACCGCGAATGCTGCGAAATACCACAAGCAACCAACCTCAACAACACGCTTTTCAGCTTGATAACATTAACATACACGATGCGGCTGAGCGGGTTTTGAGCTTTCCTGCAGTCGCCAGCAAAAATTTTCTGATCACCATTGCTGACAGGTCAGTCACCGGACTGGTATGTCGCGATCAGATGGTAGGACCCTGGCAAATACCGGTTTCCGATGTTGCAGTAACAGCTGCTGGTTACAAAAGCTTTGCAGGGGAAGCAATGGCAATGGGAGAACGCGCGCCTTTAGCTGTCAATAACGCCCCAGCTTCAGGACGCATGGCAATAGCCGAGGCGATTACCAACATTGCCGCAGCGCCGATTCACAACCTCAATCAGATTAAGCTCTCAGCAAACTGGATGGCGGCAACTAACGCAGATGGTGAAGACGCCAAACTCTATGAAACAGTGAAAGCAGTTGGAATCGAATTGTGCCCTGCTCTGGGGATAGCCATTCCAGTTGGCAAGGATTCACTCTCCATGCAAACCAGCTGGCAGCAGAATGAACAGCCAAAGTCTGTTGTTTCTCCTGTCTCTCTGGTAGTGACAGCTTACGCCCCTACCTACGATGTGCGCAAAACACTCACACCTGAATTACACTGTTTGAATGAAGACACTGTGTTAATGCTCATCGACCTGGGACAAGGACAAAACCGCCTGGGTGGTTCTGTTCTGGCACAGGTTTATGGCGAAACAAAAGGAATTACCCCCGACCTCAACTCAGCAGAGCTATTGAAACAACTGTTTGCAGCAATTCAGCAACTCAACCACCAATCATTGCTGCTTGCCAGCCATGATCGATCAGATGGCGGTTTACTAGCAACGCTTTGTGAAATGGCTTTTGCTTCACGTTGTGGACTAAACATCGAGCTTGATAAACTTGGAAACGATGCATTATCTGTTTTATTCAGTGAAGAGCTGGGTATTGTCATACAAGTCAAACAAACCGAATTGAAGGCTGTGATGGAAGTGATTCATGAGCATCAATTACAAGACCACACACACCTTCTTGGCAAACCTGTCGAGGAACAATCACTTGAGTTTAAATGGAAAAATAAAACAGTATTATCAGAATCTCGAGCACGATTAGAGAAAATCTGGTCAGAACCCAGTTATCGAATGCAATCGCTACGCGACAACCCGGAGTGTGCTCGACAGGAGTACGACTTGATTGAAAGCAATGACCCGGGTCTCAATGTGACACTCAGCTTTGATCCAGGTGATTCAGCTTTGTTACCCGCATTGCTAACATCACGCCCACGTGTCGCCATCCTGCGCGAACAAGGCGTCAATGGACACATGGAAATGGCTGCAGCATTTGATCGGGTCGGATTTGAAGCAATTGATGTACACATGAGTGATTTATCATCCGCTCGACATCATCTACAAGACTTTACCGGTCTGATCGCTTGTGGAGGCTTTTCCTATGGTGATGTTTTGGGTGCCGGCGGCGGCTGGGCGAAATCCATTCTATTCAATCCTGAGCTGAAAGAAATGTTCGAACAATTTTTTGCAAACCCAGAGCATTTTGGGCTTGGCGTTTGCAATGGCTGTCAGATGTTTTCGCATTTGAAAGCGCTGATTCCTGGTGCAAATGACTGGCCTGTTTTTCAACGCAATGTATCAGATCAGTTTGAAGCCAGGGTCTCGCTGGTAGAAATAACACCATCCCCATCAATATTACTGCAAGACATGGCTGGATCAAGATTACCGGTTGCAATTGCACATGGCGAAGGCCGTGCACAATTTTCTGACCTCAGCCAAACCGAGCAGTCGGGGTTAGTCGCATTACGTTATGTCGATCATCATGGCCGGACAACAGAACAATACCCGTTGAATCCAAATGGCTCTCCGGCCGGAATCACCGGGCTAACGAACACCGACGGGCGCTTCACCATCATGATGCCGCACCCTGAACGCTGTTTTCGCAGCATCCAGAACTCCTGGCATCCACAACATTGGGGAGATGACGCGCCGTGGTTGAGAATGTTTTTGAATGCAAGAAAATGGGTTGGGTAGCATTAACCCTGCACTGATCTTTTTTCCAGAATTTTCTCCACCAGCCTCAGATCCTGCTCGGTATCCACATCAATTGCAGCTTCTGGAAATGGTAACAAAACCGGTTTGATTGTCAGCGATAACCTGGTAGATAACGCTTGTAATGCCTGATTAAGCGTAATCTGTCTCAGCACAAAACGTATGGCTGTTCTCCACCCAAGTTTGCTGATAATCCGTAGTGGGTTTTTTCTGTCGTCTTCCACCTGCTTCCAGAATTCAATCAAACTGCGACCCCGGCTTGTACGGAACGCGAACAGGTTGCACGAACAATACTGGTGATCCTGAAACTTCCATTTTGTTCGACCAACCTCTGGATATGCCTGCACAACTTGTTCTGCTTTAGCCAGACCAAGCATAGCATCCGCACTCGTATCTGCTGCATGTTGACAAAAATAATCGACCATTTCCGGGTTGAGCAAAGCATGATCAGCCGTTGTAATTAATGTCGGTTTTGTATCTTCAATCTGCTGCACAGCAAGCTGGGCGCTGGTACACGGGGTTTTACCATTATCAATCCAGTCGATACCATCCTGTTCCAGGAAAAACTTTAAAGGCTGATTTGACAACAAAATTTCTTTGGCTGGTCCTACAACAATAATTGAGTCTATTGATTGGCTAAGTTGTAATGCCTTGATAACCCGAAACAACATCGGAGTATTGCCTACCGGCGACAGTGCTTTGCATAGCGATTTTGTCGCTATTGCGACTGGATCAGACAAACCACGATCTGCTGCCAGAACAATCGCTGTGTATTTATCGACTGTATTCATGTTTCGATGGAAATCAACTGTTTTTCATAAATACGGTAGGTTTTGTATATCGTACAGCCAATCGTCTCCAGAATATTCCGCATTCGAATATTATCTTCAAGAATCCAGGATAACTCGACCTCCTCAATGCCCCAGCGTCTTGCCGGTTCACGTAATGAGTTGATCAACATGAAACTGGCAGCTGCCGCAATGATATTGTTTTGATATTCCTTGCGAACCCCCATCAAAGCAACCCGACCTGTTTTCATGGCATGTGTTTTAAGACGCCAGATGAGCTTAAACCAGCCAGTTGGAAACAATTTTCCATCCAGATCTGCAATGATTTCGTTTAGATTAGGTAACATCACAATCATTCCGATTGGTTGACCATCCAGCTCAGCGATTTGTACAAAATCATCGTCAACAATGTATTTTAATTGTTTACCCATTTCATCAAACTCATCTTCAGTAAATGGCACAAAACCCCAGTTGTCAGACCAGGCATCATTAAAAATTTCTCTGAGAATTCTGAACTCTGAAGCTAACTGTTTGCTTCGTAATGGCCTGACTGTGATACTGTCAGTCGCTTTGCTTAGCAATAATTGCATGTTGCGAGGAATCTGAAATTGACTTGCCAATTTGTATACCAGTAAGTCTTTAACTGATTTATAATCATTCTCCAATAGATGATTCTGGTAATAAGGGAGTGCGTGTCCCATCATAAATGATGGCGAGGTATCAAAACCGTTAACCAGTAAACCACTTTCATCATTTATGGATAAGCTAAATGGTCCTCTCACATAATTCATGCCTTGCTGAGTAAGCCACTGCTCAGCAGTTGTGAGTAATTGTTTTGCTACATGGGGATTATCTATAGCATCAAAGAATCCAAAAAACCCTGTCTTATCAGGATATTGATCAAGATAGAGCTGATCAATCTGAGCGCTGATTCGCCCAACAGCTTGATCATTAGAAAAAGCTACCCATGAATTCCAGATGGCATGGCTAAAATAGGGATTGTACCGGGAAAGATGGATTCGACGTTCGAGTGAAATGGGAGAAACCCACTGCCGATCATTCTTGAAAATAAAGCGGGGTAAATGAATAAAAGTAGATCGTAATTGTCTGGTCGTTACTGGAGTGATCTTAATAGGGTCGTGTTTTGGTGGTGTCACGTTCAAAAAATTCTCTTGTTTTTCAGGAAAAAAATTAAAACACTTCCAGTACAATTCACATTCAAAGATGATATGTTGCATAATTGTTGGAAATAATTTAACAACAGTATATATTATGGTGGGCTCGTAAAAGAGATTTGTTTTGTGACTGGTGAATTTTTGCAGGACGTTATACAATGATCCGCTAAGCTAATCATCGTCAGAAAACCTTGGGGTAAAAAGGAAAATCAGCTTTTAGCAATTTGAAGTGGAAATCAGCAAAAACAACACTTATCTGAGGATAACGAAAATCAATAAATGTGTTATATTTGTGACAGTAGCGGCACTTTCTTGAAGAAAACAGTGAAGTTTTCTTGCTTGGCAAACAGGTAACTGATATTATTCCCACAACCCTTGTATTAAGACGTGGATCATACTTACCGTGGCGGCCTTGAAATAACGTCATGTAAGCAGTTGTATCCTGGGTGATCCCGGGCTGGTAGGGCAGGGTTTTACCCAGCTCTGTTTTTTTGTTTGGCATTTCGTGTTGCTCGATCATTATGGGTTTTTTTAATGTCAAGAAATAAAAATTTAGAAAGGGGGGAGGTGTACCTTGCACCTTGAAGCAACGCCAACCATTAACACTGTCCCATTGCGGGCAGCTAATTTCAATAATCTCGCTGAAGCACTCGATTATGCTGCTAGAGGCGTGACTGGCTGCAATTTTTACACTGGTCGCGGTGAATTATATTCTGTACTTCCATACTCAGAATTAAGGCAGCAAGCAATGCAGCTGGCCAGGCGCCTGCTCAGTTTTGGTTGCAAACGTGGCTCACGAATCACATTAATAGCGGATACCCATCCGGACTTTTTACGTTTCTTCTACGCTTGTCAGTATGCTGGACTGGTCCCTGTAGCGTTACCGATACCGGTAACACTCGGCAGCCATAATGCTTATGTAGAGCAAATCAATTCTTTTCTGAGAGCAAGCAAGCCATCTGTTGCTATTGCCCCTGAAGGTTATCTTCCACTGCTGGAGGAAGCAGCATGCGGTATTGATATTGATTTTGTTGGTTCTCCTGAACAATTCAACCAGTTCCCTGAGGGCTCACCTGAATTGGTGCCATCCGGACCAGATGAATTAGCATACCTTCAGTTTACTTCTGGCAGTACACGCTTTCCACGCGGCGTAATGATTGATCAAAAAACCGTGATGAGCAATCTCACCGGCATTGCAACGCATGGCGTTAAACTGCGTGAAGGTGACCGGTGTGTCTCATGGCTACCTTACTATCATGATATGGGTCTGGTCGGACTCGTACTTGTGCCAATTTCAGCTCAGGTCTCAGCGGATTATCTTGGCACACGCGAGTTTGCAATGCGTCCGCGTCAATGGCTTAACCTGATGAGTCGTAATAAAGCAACAATTTCATTCGGCCCTCCCTTTGGATATGAGTTATGTGAGCGTCGATTACGAGTTGCTGAAGCTGAAAAACTTGATTTAAGTGCCTGGCGTGTTGCTGGCGTCGGCGCTGAGATGATACGCTCCAGTTCACTGGAGCGATTTGCCGAGGCACTTGCCCCGGCTGGTTTCGATCGTAAGGCATTTATTCCCTGTTACGGCATGGCAGAATGTTCATTGGCAATCAGTTTTGCCGACCTGGATAAACCCATCGAAGTTGATACAGTTGACGCCGACTATCTGGCAGACACAAGCCATGCATTGCCAGTCAATAATCACGAGACGAGTGGTATTCGTACTCGCTCGTTTGTTGATTGCGGAAAGCTGCTGCCTGGCTACGAAATTGAGGTACGTGATGCCGATGGACTCGTCCTCAGCGACCGCAACGCCGGGAGTATCTACTTGCGTGGTGACAGCGTGATGTCTGGTTATTACGAAAACCCGGAAGCATCTGCTGAAGCATTGTCAGGTGACGGCTGGTTAAACACAGGTGATATTGGTTATCTGGTTGAAGGTCGAATCTTTATTACCGGACGTGAAAAAGACCTCATCATTATCAATGGAAGGAATATCTGGCCTCAGGATCTTGAGTATATTGCTGAACAGCAAGATGATGTTAGACCGGGTGATGCACTCGCATTTGCTGCCCCAGGCCCTGAGATTGATGATATCGCAGTAATGGTTGTGCAAAGTCGGGAGACGGATGAAGCAAAACGTAAAGATCTGGTCGATCGGCTTGAAAATCTTGTTCGTAATAATCTGGGTATTGAATGCTACGTTGAACTGGCTCCAATCCATACTTTGCCACGAACATCATCAGGAAAACTCTCACGTTCCAAGGCACGCCAGAATTTTATTGACTCACATCGCTGGGATCAGCAAGAGATGTCAGGCAGACGTGCAAGCTAGGTTCGAATCAAAGACAAGTCAAAGCGTATTGAGAAACAAAGCAAGCGACAGACCCTGCTATCACATCTAACACGAAAACTGTTGCAATCACCGGGTCTACCGGTTTTGTAGGCAGTACTGTCACCCGGTTACTTGCTTCCCAGGGATGGCGCATCAGAATGCTGGTTCGAAACCCGAACAAAGCCCTGCAATTTTCAGATCTTCCTATCGAATACACGCACGGGACTCTCAGCAATCTTGAGAGTCTCGCGGCTTTGGTCGAAAACAGCGATGCAGTTATCCACTGTGCAGGGACTGTGCGAGGCGTCACCTTATCTGATTTCGCCGATGCCAATATTATTGGCATCGAGAACCTGCTCTCCACCTTAGCCAAGCAGTCAAAACATCCTCGTTTCTTACTCATTTCTTCTCTTGCTGCACGTATGCCAGACATCTCTCACTATGCGAAGAGCAAGCACCTGGGTGAAGAGATTTTGTACAGATATTCCAGCAACGTGAACTGGTCGATTTTCAGACCTGCCGCAATCTACGGGCAAGGTGACAGAGAATTAAAGCCACTGCTGGATTTGCTACAAAGAGGTATTTCCTTACAATTAAGCAGTACAGATTCCCGTTTTTCGCTCATCCATGTTGATGATGTCGCCCAAGCAGTTCTACAATGGCTGATCAATGGCACTGCGGAACACGAAATCATTGAACTGGATGATGGTTTTCATGGAGGCTACGGCTGGCAGACCATCGCTGACATTGCCGCGAATGTTTTTCAACGTCCTGTTCGCCGTCTTTATATGCCATTAATTATGCTTAAAAGCCTGGGTATTATGAGTGAATTCATTGCAGCTGCAACTCAACACAGCCCTATGTTAACTTCTGGAAAAGTGAGAGAATTAGTCTGGCACGACTGGGTCTGCAATAACCAGCCTCAAAATCATCTTAAAAACTGGGAACCTGTACTTCAATTTGAGCAGGGATTGAGAAAACTTTATTCTATTGCGTAAATATCACACGACTGAAAAACGATGAAGGAGAAACAACATGGAATGGGAAGTTGTAATCGGCCTTGAGATTCATGCTCAGCTGGCAACCCAGAGCAAAATATTTTCTGGTGCAAGTACCGCATACGGAGCCTTACCGAATACACAAGCCTGCGCTGTTGATCTTGCCCTTCCCGGAACCTTACCAGTACTGAATGCAGATGTGGTAAGAATGGCAGCAAAATTTGGTCTTGCCATTGATGCTGAAGTTGCCCCCATGTCAGTCTTTGCACGTAAAAACTATTTCTACCCAGATCTACCAAAAGGCTACCAAATCAGCCAGTTTGAATTACCTGTCGTTAAAAAAGGTCACTTAATGATACGTGTTGATGATGAAGAACTGCGGATTGGCATTACCCGCGCACATCTTGAAGAAGATGCTGGGAAATCATTACATGAAGCATTTGACTCCTCGACAGGTATCGACTTGAATAGAGCCGGAACACCTTTACTGGAGATCGTTTCAGAGCCTGACCTGAGATCAGCGAAACAAGCCGTGGCTTACATGAAGAAAATACACGCCCTGGTACGTTATCTGGAAATCTGTGATGGAAATATGCAGGAAGGCTCATTCCGCTGTGATGCGAATGTATCTGTGCGCCCTCAAGGCCAAACAGAACTCGGTACCCGTGCCGAGGTAAAAAACCTGAATTCTTTTCGCTTTGTCGAAAAAGCCATTCATTATGAAATCGAACGTCAGATCGATATTATTGAAAACGGTGATCAAGTCGTACAGGAAACACGCTTGTATGATTCTGCGAAGGATGAAACAAGATCAATGCGCAGCAAGGAAGAGGCCAATGATTATCGCTATTTTCCAGACCCTGATCTATTGCCTTTGCGTATTACTGCTGAATTCCTGGAAGCTGTCCGGCAAACCATGCCGGAATTACCGGATCAAAAGCGACAACGCTTCATGAACGACTATGCGCTGAGTGATTATGATGCAGAAGTACTGAGCTCATCCAGAGAACTGGCCGATTACTATGAGCAACTTGTCAACACATCGCATTGTGACCCCAAACTCTGTGCGAACTGGGTTAGCGGTGATCTGGCTGCTGCGCTGAATAAATCCGGAGATGACATCACTGAAAGCAAGATTCAGGCAGATGATCTGGCAGGATTAATCCAACGCATTGAGGACAACACGATCTCGGGAAAAATAGCCAAGGAAGTGTTTGAAGCAATGTATCGTGGTGAAGGAAGCGCAGATGACATTATCGAAAACAAAGGCTTAAAACAGATCACTGACAGTTCAGCTATCGAAGCGATTATAGATCAAGTCATCGCAGAGAGCCCGCAACAAGTCGAGCAATATCGCGCCGGCAAGGAAAAACTGTTTGGGTATTTTGTTGGCAAGGTAATGAAACAAACACAGGGCAAAGCAAACCCTGCTCAGGTTAACCAGATTCTTAAATCAAAGCTGTAATCTGAACCCCGCATATACTATTGAAAGATTTGAAGGTCACAATGCTGCTCGTATCAAGCGCCATTAGTCAAACGGTGCCATCAGTTAAACGGCTAGCGCAGGTGATCGCTACACACTGACAAGCAAGACGTTGTCTGCTAACAATGCCCGAGAGATCAATCATAATATAAATTATTTTTGATATTTTGGAAGCGGATCGCTGCGCTATTTAACGACATGCAGCGAACATGTGTAACCGACAGCGTCTAAACTAAAACTCAGATACCATCATATTATGCTGATTGCTGGGTGTCAGAATCTTTAGGACGTAACCCTGCATCCTCTGCAGCTTTTTTCTTAACATCCTGAATTTCTTGCAGTTGATTGCGATAAGCTTCAGCAACTTTCGCCACGCCAGGTTCGAGCAGAAAACCATTATTGAGGCCACCAGAAGCAACATAGGTTGCATAGACTCCTGATGCACTCATCAGCGCAGCTGAAACAACTTCCATTGGATATTCCTTGTCTTTCAACTGGTTTGCAAGAGATATAAATTCATTTACTGCCTTGTCGTATTGCTGGTCTGGTGTCATTGCCATAATAAAATCCGTTCTGATGGAAGCCTTCACAAAATCAACATTATACAACGAGATGCTGTCGTGATAATCTTTTTCATCCGATTTTGACTGCAGCAAGGTAGCGTCTATGACAAGCATCACCCGAATTCTGGAAACTGCCAGCGAGCTGATCTGGGGACCTTTTACTCTGGCTCTGTTGCTGTTAGTGGGAATCTATCTGAGTATTGGTTTGAGGCTCATCCCCTGGCGCAAGATTCCTGCCGCTTTCAGCCTGCTCTCAGAAGGGCGTATCGCTGATAAAAGCAACGGTGAAATCCCTCCTTTTCAGGCTTTGATGACTGCCTTATCAGCAACCGTCGGTACCGGTAATATTGCTGGTGTTGCTACAGCAATTGCCCTGGGAGGACCAGGTGCTATTTTCTGGATGTGGATTACTGCAGCATTCGGAATGGCAACCAAATATGCTGAAGCTGCTCTCGCAGTCAAATACCGAGCAACTGATGAGTCCGGACAATATGTCGGCGGACCGATGTATTACATTCGCAATGGATTAGGCAAACACTGGGCGTGGCTCGGCGGTTTATTTGCTTTATTCGGAATGATTGCTGCTTTTGGAATCGGCAATCTAGTGCAGGCAAACTCGGTGACTGAAGCATTGCGAACAGCCTGGAAGATTCCTTACTGGCTAATTGCTACAGTAATGACAGGATTAACAGCGATCGTGATTCTGGGCGGAGTGAAGCGAATTGGTGAAGTTGCCAGTTTCCTGGTGCCTGTTATGGCAGGTGTCTATATCGCAGGCGCTATCTACATTATCGGCATCCATATAGCGGAAGTCCCTGCTGTATTTCAACTGGTGATTAATAATGCATTTAACGGAACAGCTGCGGTCGGCGGTTTTGCTGGTGCAAGCATGTGGGCTGCAATACGTTTTGGTGTAGCCAGAGGTGTATTTTCCAATGAAGCCGGGCTTGGCAGCGCTGCGATCGCACATGCTGCAGCAAAGACCAACAACCCCGTGAAACAGGGTTTAATTGCGATGCTAGGCGTCTTTATTGACACTCTAGTCATCTGCACGCTCACTGCTCTGGTTATCCTTTTGAGCGGCGTCTGGAATTCCGGAAAAACAGGCGCCATGTTGTCTGTCTGGGCATTTCAGGCTGGCTGGCAAGGTGGCGGGCTCGTCGTAGCATTTGGATTATGCGTGTTTGCATTCACGACAATACTGGGCTGGAGTTACTATGGTGAGCGTTGTGCACAATACCTGTTCGGGAGACGCGTCATTATTCCCTACCGACTACTCTGGATTGTGATGATTCCCATCGGAACCTATGGAAAACTGGAGTTTATCTGGTTGCTGGCTGATGTCATGAATGGCTTGATGGCACTACCAAACCTGATTGCCTTGGTTGCATTAAGTCCAGTCGTTTTTAAAATCACACGCAGGTACTTTTCAACCTGAATCTGTGATTTCAAGTTCAAGTCACCAATTGTCGGCATCAGACAAATCCAGTCATCTGTAAACAACACTGACTCCAACGAAAAACAAGCACAACATTTCTCAAACCAGAAACTCCTTGAGAATGATTAATTGTTTCAGATCAAGATCGAACTATTT
>DRLZ01000335.1 GCA_011322755.1 Crenotrichaceae bacterium | reverse complement strand
TAACATGCCTTTGTGATCAGCTTTAACGGGCTTGCCCAGAAATTGAAAGTGACCGTTGCAAGATGGATCAACAAGCGCACCTTCAGAGTCTGGAACACCACGTTCAGGGATTGGCTCAAACCAGTGATTGAGAATGACATAGGTTTCACCTGGTGGTAATCCATTGACCTGGATTTTCACATGGTGGTTTGATTTTCGTGAATAGACCTTTGCAAAACCTCTGGCGTTGATGCCCTCAGGAGTATGCAGATTGAACTCATTGCTGAAATTAGCGCGTCGAAAAGTAGAATTGTCACGTTTTGCTTGACTGATTTGCGGAACAAGTATGAGTGCGATGATAGAGACCCAGTAAAGACTTATCGTTGCTTTTCTCATTTTAAACCTCCAGTTTATCACAGAGTGGGTGTATAAAAGATAATGTGGACATTGCTGATAGTCTCAGGTAATCAAAACCTTAGCGACAGGAAGAATCTTTTGGCAACGTCATCTGCATGCTAAACCCCGTACTTAAGTCCGGAGTCAAGAGAAAAAGTGGAAAACATGGTTTAAATTGCAATAGCCGATTTACCCTGCGCAACAAGACAGTTCTTTTACATCCTTGTTAAAGGTTTGAGCACAGAGTTTAATGCCTTCAACCATGGTTAAATAAGGGAATAATTGCCCTGCCAGGTCTTCAATGGTCATTTTATTGTGTATGGCTAATACGGCTGTCTGGATCATTTCCCCGGCTTCTGGCGCCAGTATTTGTGCGCCGATCAATCGACCGTTTTTGTTATCCATGACCAGTTTAATAAAACCACTGGTTTCAAAATTGGCGAGTGAGCGGGGTACATTTTCCAATGACAACAGGCGAGTATCGGTATCGATATTATTTTGCTGTGCTTCTGCTTCAGTTAAACCAACAGTCGCCATCTGCGGATCAGTAAACATCACCGCAGGCATGGTTGATAAATTAATCGCTGCATCGCCACCAGTCATATTGATTGCAGCCCTGGTGCCAGCGGCAGCCGCAACATAGACAAACTGCGGTTGATTGCTACAATCGCCAGCAGCATAAATATGTTCAACATTGGTGCGCATGTGATCATCAATCGTAATCGTGCCATCTTTGCCGGTGACGACTCCGACTTTGTCCAGTGACAAGTCTTTGGTATTCGGTGGTCGCCCCGTGGCTATTAATAATTGATCCGCTTTTAATGTCTGGCCATTTGTTGTTTTCAAGCTGAATTTGCCAGATGAAAACAGGCCTTTTTTGTAGCTAACTGCCTCAGCCTGGGTATGATCAAGAATGGTCATACCTTCTGATTCCAGAATTTTATGCAGTTGAGCGCCGATATCAGGGTCTTCATTCAATAGCAAAGAATGTCGAGCCAGTAGCGTAACCTGACTGCCTAGTCGCAAATAAGCCTGCGCTAATTCCAGAGCTACAATTGAAGAGCCGATAACAATTAAGTGCTCCGGCAGCGTTGTTGCCTCTAAGGCTTCGGTTGATGTCCAGTAAGGTGTCTCAGCTAACCCTGGAATCGGTGGAATACTGGCAGATGCGCCAGTGGCGATCAGAAAGCGATCTGCTTTAATTTCAATAAAGTCACCGTGTTCCTGATCGACGATCAAGGTCTTGTTGTCTTTGAATCGCGCATTGCCTTTCACTAAAGCAATATTCTCATTGGATTCCAGGATATTTTCGTATTTAGCTGCTCTGAGCTCATCGACTCTGGCTTGCTGCTGTGCGTACAGTTGTTCGCGATCAATCACTGGTTGTTGTTTTTTGATGCCATTAAACGCGTGATTCTGCTGCATATGAGCGATATGAGCTGCACGAATCATGATTTTTGAAGGCACGCAGCCAATATTGACACAAGTTCCACCGATGATAGGCTTACGTTCAATCATTGTCACTGTAGCGCCATTTTCCACGGCCTTGAGTGCACAGGCAAACGCGCCTGAACCCGTGCCAATAATGGCGACGTGCAGTGGTTGTTCCTGGTTTGCTGCTTTTGCTGGTGGCTGATCAGTGCTGACCTGCTGTTCATCGAGCTCTGCTACCTGGTAGCCTTTCGCTTCAATCTGCTCAATCAGTGATTGCAAGCTGGTTTTGCCTTTCACCTTCAAAACACCCAGACCTTCAGGGTGAGAGACCTTAATCTCAACACCCTTCAATGCATTCAACGTTTTTTCAATACCAGCAGCACAACTTGTGCAAGTCATACCGTCAATTTTGAGTTGTTTCGTCCACATACGGGACTCCTTTTCTTATTGAGCCGCGTGAACAGTTGCTGGATAACCTGCGTTAGTCGTTGCCTTGATTAAGGCTTGATGATTGGTTTTGCCCGGATCAAAGGTAACGCTGGCTGTTTTGTTATCATCATCAACAGTGACAGTCTGCACCCCATCAACCGCTTGTAAGGCTTTTTTAATGGTGATGCCACACATCGCGCAAGTCATGTTCTGCATATCGAACACTACAGACTCGCTATTGCTTTGCGTTTGAGCTGTTGTTACGTTAGTTTGTACCTTCGTTGCATCTTCAGATTGACAGGCTTGTATAAAAGACATGCCTGCAAACAAACTCAGTGTGATTACAATCGTTTTTCTGTTCATTGTTGATTCCTTATGTCATAAAAAGTGGGGCATACCAGGGGAATGCCAGCAAGAGTAAAATTAAAGCCGAACCAATCCAGAAGATCATTCGCTGTCGTTGCTTCACTTCGGGTACAGCACAACTTGCACCGTCTTCGCAGTCATCAGGAATTAAATACAGTTTGCGATAGCCCAGGCCGATAAAAATCAGCGAGAGTACGAAAAAAAATGGTCGAACTGTTTCCATCGAGGTCAACGTGCTCATCCATGCACCACCAATTCCCAGTGATAACAGCAGTAAAGGCCCGACACAACAGATTGATGCGCCAATTGCAGCCAATGCCGCGCCAATACCTAACCAGGATGTTTCTTTGCTCGGTGTTTGTGTCTCTTGTTCAGTTTTCATAACGGTTCTCCTAAGATCTATTAAACTGTTTCAGTCGCAACTCCCTGTTCGGTTGCGACACAATAGAGATCAAAATCTAGCTTGAATACAAGTTTAAACGCTGTTCTCTAGAACAGAGTCAAGAAGAAATCAAGTCAGTGAGATGATTGTCTTGTATGGCTTTAAACAGTGTGCTGTTGCACTGAATTGAAACAGACTGGAGCAATTTTAATCATCAGGTGTTGCTGGATAGTGATTGATTAAAAACATTGAAATGCCTCAGGTGTGTTTGTTTATCTGACCGGAGAAGGAATCGATTAGGGAGCAGTGCTCAGGCGATTGATCGTTTTGGCAATCCCGAATTAATTGTTCAAGAACACGCTGAAGTGCACTCAGGTCTTCAATTTTATGATTAATTTGCTGGTATTTTTGTTCAGCCATTTTGCGTACATCATCACAATGACCAGCATCCAGCGATAACAATTCAGAGATTTCTTTTAAGGTAAATCCTGATTGCTGGGCTCGTTTGATAAAACCAAGACGAGTAATGGCTTCGCGAGGATATTCTCTGTATCCAGCGAGAGGTTTTTGCGGTTCAATCAGCAAACCAATCCGTTGGTAATAGCGAATCGTTTCAATGGTGACATTGGCTTGCTTGGCTAAATGACCAATTGTTAGTTTCATAAGCCCTGGTTGCGCGTACAGTCCTGAAAAGTCGTAATCTGACATCATTGATGATGTCATTGTGATTACCGCTGGAATACAAAATGTTATTATAGATCGGCTTTGTCTAACAAGCGTATTATTAATTGAAACAGTGGAGATAACGGGTTAGTGACAACAATAACAACGACTTCCGGGGCGATGATAACAGCCGGGAATCTCAGCAATTTTCCGACATTTTTTCTGATTGGGGCACCGCGTTGCGGAACCACGGCTTTATCCAAATATTTATCCAAACATCCACAGATTTGTTTTTCCAGACCCAAGGAACCTCATTTTTTCACTATTTTGCTTAAATTGCTCGGGAAAGTTGATATTGAGCAGGATTATATTCAGCGCTTTTTTTTCCACAAGACAGATCAGCATCTGGTCACAGGCGAAGGCTCGGTTTCCTATCTCTATTCAGAACAAGCACTGGATACTATTCTGACGTTGAATCCTGATGCGAAGTTTATCGTTAATGTACGCAATCCTGTGGATATGATTTATTCCTATCATGCCAGGTTATTAAAACTGGTTGAAGAAGATCAGCAGAATTTCAAAATTGCGTGGGATCTGCAGGAGGCTCGCGCCCAAGGCAAGAACCTGCCGAAGCGTTGTCATGATGCGGATTTGTTTCAATACAAGGAAATCGGCAGTCTGGGTAAATATGTTCAGCGCTTGTTTGATCGTGTTGGACGCGAGCGTGTTCATATTGTGGTGTTTGATGATTTTGCTGCTGATACCCTGGCTGAATATAAAAAAGTATTGAAGTATCTCGGTGTTGAATATGATGGACGCACTGAGTTTCCGCGTAAAGGCAAGCATGAAACTATCAAGTTGCGTTTTCTGCAGCGATTGCTAAAACGTCCACCAAAAAAGGTTGCCAATTTCCTGCTCACATTGCAGCAACAGGAAAAACGTAAACAAAAAGGTAAAAAGAGCTGGTTGATGCGGGTTCGCAAGACGTTGATTAAAAAAAACCGGGTGAGGGTAAAGCGGTTGCCATTGGACGATGCGATGCGCCAGGTGTTGATTAAAGCGTTTACTGACGATGTAACAAAGCTGGGAAAGTTACTGGATCGCGATTTAAGTCATTGGCTGGCATGACTACGAGCGCAGTATGCCTTGCCGATGAAGTCGCCAGAGTACGCCCCAGCCGTAGATTAACGGAAACCTGCGCAGTTTGTCTGTGACTTCTATCTGAACGCCTGAATGGCGCTCTATTTTCCAGACAATGTAGTCAACCCCTCCCTGAAAGGTAAACAACGCTTTGATAAGACGTGCAACAGATAATAGTTTCCCCTGGATATTGCGTACAGCCCAGCCAGTGAATGCGATACGGCGCTGTTGTGTGCTGAGCCTGGAACAATACTGTTGCGGATGACTGTTGTTAACGGAATCAATATCTGTCGTTATTGTTTCCAGCAGTGGTTCTGTGAGCGCATCGTAATAGCCACGGTCATTTTCATAGAGTTCCAGTGCACGCCCTTGTTTTTCAGGGCGCAGCTCGGTTCGATAACTCAATCCAAGTCCTTCTGACCACAACATCTTGCTGTCAAAAGTTGTCTCGATTGCCGGTACGACGCGGTTGATAAATGTAATATGAGCACGCACAAGTGCATCAACGATCTGGCTTCTGGTCTTATCTCCGCGCATAAACAGCAACCGACTGGGTTGACTGAACCGTCCCCAGATATAGGAATGAAACCAGGCAGGTGATGTCGCCTTATCAAAATCATTAATTGATATCAGCGCGTATTTAGCGCGAATGGTTTGTTCTCCAACCGGAATTTCAAGATAAAATACATTCGGTGGCAATAGCCGGTTAAAAAAAGCCGGTAGCCATTTGTTTTTGTAGGCAGACAGATAATCATCAACCAGCACATATAAATCGATCAGGCCGTCATACGGGTTTTCGCTACGCAAGCATGACCCATAATACAAAATTGCCTGTGTCGCATCTCCGTAGCGTTCAAGTATGCACTGTGTAACAGGCTCCAGGGCAGGGTGAGCTGGCTGGTTGACGTGGCTGTCAATCAAGTCGGTTAAGCGTTTTAAATGTTGTGTCGGGGCAAAGGTCATGGATTAATTGGCGCTATTAAAGTTGTAGAAAGCGTGCATAACCAGCCACTGAAATAGTGATGAGCGGGCTGTCTGCACGTGTGGCATAGCGTTCACCATCAACTGTAAATTCGCCGTTCAAGTGCATCTCCAGATGATCAAGTTTAGCGCTTATAAATCCTTGGTTCTGTGCGACATCGCTGGCTGCTTTTCCTCGGAATAAAGGCAGTAAACGCAGTAATGAATACCCTGCAGGCTGGTGTTGGGCTGCAGTAAAGTGCCAGGCGCCTTGATTGTTGCCCCAGAACGGATGGATTCCCAGAAACAAGCGTTCCAGTCCGCTTGCTAATGCCACCAGGTGTGAGCCGGATGATTGAATGACCGGTTCTCCTGATGACTCAAGCGCATGTTTGTCTTCCCAGCCTGAAATTTGCATTGATACAGGGGAAAACAGTGTTTGTTGATTGCGATTTAAAGCAAACAAAATGCGAATCGCACTGAGGGCTGGACCAATACTATTACGCAAACCTTTTTTACGTAGGTGACTGTGGAAATAATCCTGGCCTTCAATAATTGCTCCAGCGCCAAAAAACATTCCGCAGATTGGAGAGCAAGGGTCATTCCATTGTATTTTTAACACAGGACGTATACGGGTCTGGATACGTTTATCCTGGCGATTATTCCACTGCATGATTCTTTTTAGTCCGCTGACAGATGAGCCTTTAATGCCAACATCGCCGTTGGTCATATTTGTGGTGCCACCTTTCAGGATTGCCAGCAAGGGTGGTTCGGGTAAATGTAACATGATCAGTGTGAGCAATGCTTGTATGGTGCCATCGCCGGCGTTGATTACGACGAGATCAACAGGAGTGTGTTTGAGTTCTTCAACAAAGCGCGCAAATTGCTCCGAATCAGCGGCCAGAAAATGTTTGATCTGATGATCTGAATCAGCCAGTTTGCGGATTTTATCAAGGTATTTTGAGCGTCCACTGTCAGGATTGCTGAGTAATGCAATTTGCATAATTAGGTTTCTTTACTAAAGTAAGGGTATGAGTATTTTTCTAACTAATACAGAGCCGACAGGTTTAATTCATTAATAGTTTGCTAGCATTGACAGTAGTCAAACGCACCAAAAACCGATGTTAATTATTTATCCTTATCAACTGAATCGTAAATTCAGTTCCATGCATACCGGTCGTTTCCGTTCTGTGACAAGAATGGTTTGTATGGTTTCTGTAATGCTGCTTGTTTCTGCGTGTTCGCCGGTTACATACAAACCAGGCCCTTCTGTTCAGCAGCCATTGTTGAGTGAAACCATATACCATACCGCAGATGGTGCTGAGCTGCAGTTGCATCAGTGGATGCCAGACATCGATCCGACTGCCGTTATTATTGCATTACACGGTTTTAATGACTACGGACATTTCTTCAATGATGCAGGTGAATTTCTGGCCAAACAAGGAATTGTCTCTTATGCTTATGACCAAAGAGGCTTTGGTGGTTCTGATCGCCCCGGTCTGTGGGCAGGCGTGGATGCTTATCTGAATGACTTGCGCACTTTTGTGCAACTTACCCAGGAAAAACATCCTGGCTTGCCAGTGTATTTACTGGGAGAAAGCATGGGTGGGGCAGTCGTCGTCGCTGCTGCCAGTAAAACTGATTTTCCTGAAGTCGCCGGGTTGATTTTGAGCGCTCCTGCCGTGTGGGGACGATCAGAAATGCCGTGGTATCAACGCTGGTTATTGGCGATTACCGCACATACGGTTCCACAAATGCATGTTACAGGCAGTGGCTTGCATATCACTCCATCTGACAATATTGAGATGTTGCGTGCCTTGTGGGAAGACCCACTCATCATTAAAGAAACCCGTGTCGATGCAGTTTATGGCTTGGCAAACCTGATGGACGAAGCATTACAATCCAGCGCCAAACTGTCTGTTCCTGTGATTCTCTTGTATGGCGAGCGAGATGAGATTATTCCGTCCAATGCGGTCACAAAAATGCTTGAATCAATCCAGTCAAAAGAGATTGTAACTGTAGCGCTTTATGAGAAAGGCTATCACATGCTACTACGAGATCTTGAAGCAAAAACAGTCTGGACAGATATCGCAGGCTGGATTTTCCATCCTGAGCAACCACTTCCTTCCTGGGTAGACGGTGTTATCTCGAGCCACATTGATGATAGAAGCAATCCCTATTCAGGTTCTATCCAGTCATCAATGTAGCGACGAATCATTCGTAGAGCAATCCAATCAATTTTAGTCTCGTCACAATGGCTATGCATCGCCGTGCAGTGTAGTCACGAAGTCAAGCATGTTTCGATACTCTCAGCGAATCCATATAACGTTTTAATTCCCGGCTGCAGCTTGAATAGACTGTGTGACACTGATGACTTTTGGTTAAGCCCAGTGAACCTTCAATAGCCGCGAGAATAAACAGAGCACTGTCATCGACATTAACAGCCAGATCGACAATCCCTTGTTGCTGCCCTTTTTTTAATGCGTCTGCAATCGATGTTTTCCAGCGTTGGAAAAAGTTGTCGATGCGTGTTCTGAAGCCTTCGTCAATCGGCGACATTTCCTGTGCCAGATTGTTTAGCGGGCAGCCCAGTCTGAAAAATTCCTCGTCCCAGCTTTTTTCCAGTTGCAGACAGATGGTGTAGATCCCTTCCAGTGGGTCTTTAAAATTTTTTA
>DRLZ01000334.1 GCA_011322755.1 Crenotrichaceae bacterium | reverse complement strand
TGAATTCGTTTAAACCCTGTTCAGTTTTAATGTTCTTTGCCGCTGCAACAGCGATTGTTTGGAGTTCGTCTTTGTTCATTGTCTGTCTATCCTTCCTAAAAGTTAGGTCTATAATAGACAGTTACACAGTTTTATCTACAGTCTCCATGAATCCAGTGGAACCTCTTGCTACGGTAGCAGTCTTGATACTTTATACTGCACAAGTACTTATAGTTACTCTGTGTTAGAGTATTTCATATTCAGTTAATTTTAATACGCTACCATAGGCACACAATCTGAACATCAATGGAGAGAAGCATGAAACAGATTTACATTACATGCATGGCATTTATCATTCTGGTCATCACCGGTTGTGTGTCAAGTCGACCAGTACTCTATCCAAATGCACAATTTCAGCAAGGTGGTCAGATCGCTGCCGATCAGGCGATTGATTCCTGCAAGGCACTTGCCAGAGAAGCCGGTATTTCAAGTGCCAATTACAAAGGCAGGGAAACAGCACAAAATACAGCACAAGGAGCTGCTATTGGTGCAGTGAGTGGACTCGTCGGTGGTGCACTATCCGGGAGGCTGGGAGTTGGAACTGCAGTCGGCGCTGCCAGTGGTGCGACAGCCGGGCTTATTTCAGGTCTGTTCAGTGTAAATGAACCCAATCCAACCTATCAGAATTTCATCAATCGTTGTTTACAGGAACGTGGTTATGATGTTCTCGGTTGGGAATAGGCTGTAACAAGCCTGCACAATCGTTCTTGATCCATTACTCGTGGCTTTTCAAACCGCTCTAAGTGCCTGTTAGCACGGTATCTGATTCAATAATGCGTTGCTGGTCTGACTTGTTGATGATAATGACATTGCCAATGACTTTAATATTGGCACCAAATTTTACATCTCCAGCAACGGTTAGCTGTTCACATTCAAGCAGATCGGGTGCGCCTTGTGGAAAACGGGCTTGCAAATCATCAATGTTTTTGTAGAACCGATCATCCAGATTAATAACGATAGGCTGTTTGCTACGCGCCGGGTTGAGAACAATTTGATGGCTGTTATTCAATACAAACGCATTGGACCAGAGCCCCAATAATTCACTCGTTGTTTTAATGGGAGCAAACCGTGTTTTGGGAATACGCAAGGCAATCGAATCCTTAAAACAAGAGATTGCTGAGCCCATTGCGGTTTCCAGTTGCACAACTTTCGGGCTCTCAGAATTGCGCGGATCAACTGTTTTGGTGTTCTGAATAACCGGCAAATCGAGTATGCCATTATCAGCTGTCAATCGTTGCTTCAGTCGATCCAGACGAATCCAGAGATTGTTTGTATTAAAATATTTGTACTTTTCGATATCCTGAAAATCAGCCACGTCATCCGGATGGCACTGCGCCACTTCCCTGAGCATTAATTGTCCGTCTGCAGATTGTGCCAAGTGCCCACCTTTTCTATCTGCAGGTGTTCGATCGGCTACTTCCATCATAAAAGAAGCATCTTGCTCAGCAAAATAACCCAGAACGGACAAGTCCATGCTTGCACCCAGATTATCCGAGTTGGAAATAAACGCATACTTGATTCCAGCATCAAGCAGCTGATCCAGAACACCTGAGGTTTGCAGCGCAGTATAAATATCACCATGACCTGGCGGACACCAGGCTTTAGATGGGTCAGCTGCCCACTCGACAGGCTCCAGGGCATCTGCCAGTATTTTAGGTACCTTGTTCTGCACAAACGTCAAAGGAATGTCTTTTTGACCTTGTCGCAATTCAGGAAATTGATTTAATACTGCTTGCGTGTCAGTCTCTGTACTGAACGAATTCATAAACACAAGTGGTAAATCAGATTCGAAAGCCTGGCGCTGAAACAGCACTTGTGTGATAATAATTTCGAGAAAGCTCAATCCATTTTTTGCGACCAGCAGCGACTTTGCTTTTTCCAGCCCCATTCCAGTACCCAGGCCGCCGTTAAGCTTCAGCATCATGGACTGGTTCAGAACTGATTGCCCCTTTTCACTGTAATCAACTAATTTTTCAAAATCATCAACCCGGGATACTCGCATTATCTCACTCTCGCGGATAACACTTTTCTCGCCCGAAACTAATTTTGCATAGTGAGACAAAAAAACATCAGCGCAAAGTTGCGGTAGACCTTCATTGTCCATCAATTGTGAAATTTTGGTTCTCATATCAGGATTCATATTACTTTCTGTATTAATGGTTACAACACAAGGTAAAAAAATGATCTAAGCACTAAAGACAATTGGCGGTTAACAATGATAACGAACACACTCTCAATCGGACAGCGAACTTTAACAATACAAGCTGCGGCTGAATATATCCTGTGTCTGTTTTATATCACTATTCCATCAGTTCAAAAAAATCTTTTGGTGCACCACAAATCGGACATTCCCAATCATCCGGTATATCAGCCCAAAGCGTACCCGGCGCCAGACCAGAATCAGGATCACCTTTGGCTTCATCATAAATATGTTCACATTCCTTGCAGCGATATTTTTTAAACTCGGACATGATTCACTCCTTGCCTGTGCTTAGTGATACTGGAATCCTATCATTAGCGCTGTGTAATTTACAGCGTAGGATGCGTAGTAAAGAATACATAACGAATAAAAAGCAGCGATATACTCTTACAATAGACGTGTTTTTGGCTGAAATTTGGAGCAGTTACTCAGTTTTCGTTATCGTTACAATTTGGATTTAATACCGGGTTTTGAATTTATAGTGACAGGGTGGGATAAACAACGCTTACTTCAATCAACAAGCAATGCTATATTCAATTATTTCAGAGATAAACTGAGTGTACTGCCCATCGCAGAGACAAAACACTCTATAAGGTTTACAACTGTTTGCTGTTAGACGTTGGTTATACGCGTTTCTTACGTCTCTGAAATTTTTCTAATGGGTACGCTAACCTTTTTTCAACATGACAACAAACATACCCAGCATAGCTCTGGCATTGTTATCCTGCGATATTTTTGATTCTTTTGCTGTTGTTGATTCCGGTTGTTTGGTCAATTGAGCGTCATTGCTGGCAACACTCATAAAGTTTTGTTTTGGTAATATCGAGTGGCTGTTATGCCGAATTTGAAAGGTCTGGTTGATGCGCTGCATGATATGGTTTTTTGAAATGCTGTTTTCTATGGCAGAAATTTTTTCCGTAGACAACGAGAACCCGGAAATGATGACCCCTATAAAGAGTACAATTAGCAATAAATTGATCATTGTAATTCCGTTTGTTGGACTGTTATCGCTTTGCAAATGATTCATGCTGTCTGGCCTCACTCATATAGATTGGTAGATGACCAAACCCGAATCGAATCCACTTGGTACACCCTCTAGGAGGCTGTCTGAGTAGAGAGAGCCTCTTGATAACTATAGTTGCTTGACAGTATTTGAATAGTTACACATTGTTACAGTGTTTTCTTTCCTTAATGGAGATGAAAATAACCCTATTTGAGTATGATTGACGAGCCTCATTTCCAGCCTGGCAATTTAATCCGTTCCATTAAGTAGCACAAACAGTCCTGACGAATAATTGTTTCGTTAAGCGTCAACATGGAAGGCATTACCGCTGTTTTTGTAACAAGCTGTTGATTGTTAATGATAAAGTATTTTTCAGTCGTATCCATGCCATTTTCATCTTTACAATAAAGCGGCATCGCTGTGTCTGGTTTAACCACACCAAATGAAGTTCCGGCATTGATTTCTGTAAAGTTCAAGCGTTCCAGATTGATGCTGAGCTTGAGATCTGCGCTGTCATTATCAAAGCTGAACTCAACATCATCACGAATTTTGACAAGCGCAACGGTATGAAACAGGTCAATATCGTGCGCAGCCGGGAGTCGTTGTGACAAATGAGTGAGGTGCAGGCAAGTGTCGAGATAGTCCAATGCGTGTTCAACACCGAATTGCACACCTGGCTTGCCGCATTCCAGTGTTACCGCAGGGCAAATTCTGGCAAAAGCTGCGGACTGAACACCTTTTGGGCGGAGAAAATAAACTGTGAGCCGGCCAAACAAACTGGCGAGGTGCAGATATTCAGGCTGCAGTGAGTTAATGCAGGCAAAGTGAGGATTCAGGCCCGTATTGTTATGAATATCGACGCTGATAAACACGTTGCGTTGGCGCATTTCTTCAACAACCTGGTGCGCTATCCGTGTTTCAGCTGATTCGGGTAACTCTGTACCCGGCCAGATGCGGTTATAATCTGGTTCGCTGTTGAGCCTGCGTTTTTTCTGTTTTGCCGCCAGAACATTACCAAAGAAAATAGACACG
>DRLZ01000333.1 GCA_011322755.1 Crenotrichaceae bacterium | reverse complement strand
ATCAGCCCTCCATCTGATTCAGGTACGGTAATGGCTGCTGGCGTTATGTTTGGTGCTGGTGCAGAATACGAGTTAGGAGCACTGACTCTGGGTATTGATGCACGATACCATATCGTCAACGACCAGCTTGATGGTGTTGATGTTGATGGATTGACTGCTGGTGGTTATGTAGGGTTTACTTTCTAAACAAACCCGCATAAGACATTATGCCTGAAAGCCTTTCGGTTCTCCGAGAGGCTTTTTTATGCGCGAGTATCACCAACAATTCTCTGCTAATCTGAATCAATTGTTGCTGCCAGCCAGGCTGCGCCACGCACACCGCTGGAATCTCCAAATTCAGGTGCAATCAGCTGGGTTTTGACCTCATCAGAAAAAACATATTGCAACCAGTTGTCTGTTACCGCTGTGTACAAATAATCACAGTTCGACATCCCGCCTCCCAAAACAATAACGTCAGGGTCAATGATGTTTATGACGTGCGCCAAGCCTCTCGACAACCTGTCGACATAACGATTTAAACTCAGCAAGCTGTGAGCATGACCATTGTTCGCCTGCGCTATAATTTCCTGTGCAGTCAATGACAAATCATCTTTCTGTCCAGGTAACGAATTTAAGCTACGCTGATAATCCTTCACCAGCCCTGGACCAGACAACCAGGTCTCGATACATCCCCTGTTTCCACAGTAACAATACGAACCTGGAAATTCATCTTTCGTTGGCCACGGCAGTGGATTGTGTCCCCATTCACCAGCAATTCCATTGACTCCATTGATGATGCGACCATTGACAACCAGCCCAGCTCCGACACCCGTCCCCAGGATGACACCAAAAACGACACTTACACCTGCGCCTGCACCATCGGTTGCTTCAGACAACGCAAAACAATTTGCGTCATTGGCTATTCGAACCGGTCGCTTTAACCTGTTTTCAAGATCAGATCTTAACGGTTGATTATTCAGCCACACAGAATTACAGTTTTTCATACTGCCTGTTAATTGTGACACTGCGCCAGGCGTACCAATACCAACATGTCCTTGTACGCCAAGCGCTTGCTCCGCATCCGCTATCAGTGAAACAATCGCATTGATTGTTGCAGGATAATCTCCTTGCGGCGTTGCGATGCGTTTTCGAAAATGTTCCTGTGAATCTTTATCCAGCGCTAATAGCTCAATCTTTGTGCCACCAAGATCAATTCCCAGATGAATACGTTGTTCCATAAAATCAGTATAAAAAATAACGACTCTGCATGTCCCAGTTACTGTTCCGATTGCCTCTGGATGGTTCTGAACACAAGGAAAATACGCAGATCAACATGAGATGAGCATTTTGACACAGCATTGGAACCAGCCAGTATTAAAGCTGAATCGCTACACAAAAATTAAGCCATGGTTAAGGTATATTTGATTACCATAGAACCATGATATGAATAAAACAGCATGAGGTTATGAATGCTTTACTCGTGTCGGAAAAATGTTTATCGACTCTGAAAATTGAATTCTGCTAACGGCATCAATTATACTATAGAGATAAACAGATAATCTGTCGTGATTAGCGGATTCTGTCCAGCTTCACGACCCGGCTTCGAGCCATAAGATTTTAAAGTACAAGCTATTCAACAGGAGAAAATAATGGCTAACGTGAATAAATTAACAAAAATGGCAGCATATACTGCTTTGGCAGCTGGTCTTAGCATGAGTGCAGGACAGACACTCGCCGCTGATGCACTTTGCCAAATTGAAGGCGACAGAGTCGACATGAAAACATGGGTTGGTATGAAAATATATGATCGTGCCTTTGGTCGCGGTTGTGGCACATGTCATGATGTCTCTCCAAACCCGAATTTGTTTGAATCTGTCAAAAAGTTAAGTGTGGATGATTTTGGCACCGTCTTGAAAAATGGAAAAAATGCAATGCCAAAGGCTGTTGATGCTATTTTAGCGGTAGGTCCGGCTAAAAAAGCAGGATACGATGAGGCACAAGCCATTGAAGCCGTCTACAATTATCTTAAATGCCGGGCAGATGGAACCATCCCTGCGACCAAGCTGAAAAAAATGAAATAGTTCATTATTTTCCGTCCAGGCTTAAGCCCATCGACTGAAACAGTCAGTGGGCTTTTTTTTGCCTGTTATTAACCATAACCGATTGTGTACTATTCAGCTGTGGTTGGATCAATAATGCTTGCGACTTCTGAGATGACGTTCGCGGGGAAACCACCCTGACTGGCATGTTGCTCAATCAGTTCCCGATTCGGAGCGATATAGACACAGTAAATCTTGTCTCCAGTCACATAACTTTGTAACCACTGAATTTCTGGCCCCAGTTTATTCAGAACCGAACATGAAGTTTGAGATATCCCCTGCAAATCATCAGCAGATAACTGCCCTGCCCCTGGTATTTCGCGTTCAATGATATATTTTGGCATGCTTTGTTCTCCTGTGTTGCTTGTCATTTACTCGGCAATCTTTTGTTGTATAAAAGACATTAATGTTCCAACAGACTCAAATGTATCTGCAGTAATTTCATCATCATCAATAAAAAAACCGTATTCCTCTTCAAGCCTGGTTAGCACAGACACCACAGCCATGGAATCGAATTCCGGAATTGCTCCCAGCAATAGACTGTTTTCATTTAATTGTTGAGACTGGTCACTCAGTTGCAATACTTCAACCAAAACATTTATGACTTCATTCTGCACCGACATTACTTTT
>DRLZ01000332.1 GCA_011322755.1 Crenotrichaceae bacterium | reverse complement strand
CGATCTAAGCACGTGATGTTGCATCAGCAGATGGGAAATGATGTGGCGAGACCAGATGCAAGCGCTTCAAGCCCATGTTTTTCATAGCGCGTGCAGTCGCACCGATATTCCCCGGGTGGGTGGGTTCCACCAAGACAATGATGACTCTGGATAACATGTTTATACTCCTTTAAACATGTGATGGTTGAGATGCTCGCTGCACGTTAATTTGATCGTTTGCACTCGTCAGGATAGCCAGAAGCAAGTCCAGGTGGCAATGAAATCCGGATAATGTACCAGAATTATTTCTGTCAGATGCGTGTTATTCACTGACCTCAGGTATGATAGCAGAACAATGACCCAAATCCCGAGATCAGGTAGATGAGGAAAACAATGGATTTTTAGGACAGACAAGTATATCCTACCGAGCTTTTTCACTGACGTCGAATACATATCCTATGCAACCAATTCTAAATATCGCCATCCGCGCTGCGCGTTCTGCCGGAAGAATCATTATCCGTGGAATGAACCATATGGACGAGCGTACAATCATCAACAAAACACATAACGATTATGTCAGCGATATCGATCAACAGGCAGAACAGGAAATTATCCAGATTATCCGCCGGGCTTATCCAACACATGCAATTCTCGCAGAAGAAAGCGGCCAGGTCGAGGGCGATGATTTTGTGTGGATTATCGATCCACTGGACGGCACAACAAATTATTTACATGGTTTTCCGCAATATTCTGTTTCCATTGCGATCCAGTATAAAGGTCGATTGGAGCATGGCGTAATCTATGATCCACTCAAAGACGAAATTTTTACAGCTTCACGTGGAGAAGGCGCCATGCTGGACAATCGCCGTCTCAGAGTCACACCCATCAAAACATTAAGCGGTGCATTGCTAGGAACCGGAATCCCGTTCAGGGATCAGCGATACATGGATGAGTATTTGCAAATGCTCAAAGCATTAAGCAAAGATGCAGCAGGAATCCGAAGAGCTGGATCAGCAGCGCTGGATCTTGCCTATGTTGCAGCAGGACGTCTGGATGGATTCTGGGAGCTAGGTCTAAAACCCTGGGATATGGCAGCCGGGATTTTATTAATCACTGAAGCAGGTGGAGTTGTGACAGATCTTGACGGCAGTGATTGTTTTTTTGAAAGCGGAAATTTGCTGACTGCGAATCCGAAACTCCATATTCAGATGCAAAAACTGATTGATGGTCATATTCCAGTAGGCCTGTCAAACTGAAACAAGGGCAGGGCTGTCAATAGTCGTTAAAGAATTCGTCTCGGCCTCCAGTATTGCTGCCAGTAGAAGGGATGTTGTAGAGAATATGTACTGAGATGGATATTTATAGTTAAACTCTCGGGACTCGACAACAACTGCTATTCAGTATTTGTCCTCAAATTGCATGATAACCTTGCCTGTCCAATTACCTTTTATAATCAGCGTATTCTGCTATCTTTTAGCTAATACAGCGGAGCAAGATAATGAAAGAATCATCTACTTATATAGTCGCGATTAATGGCAAGATTAAACCCGGGTTTGATTTATTACAAGTTCAACAGGCTTTTGCCAAACAATTTAGTACAAGCGTAGAAAAAGCGTCCAGATTTGTTGGAAGCAAGCAAATTCTAAAGAAGAATGTTGATATCAAAACTGCGCACACTGTTAAGCGTAAACTCGAAGATATCGGTCTGGTGGTTGTATTAAAAGAGCAAACACAATCTTCCAGGACAGCGCCAAACCTCAGCTTACAACCCATAGAAGAAAAAGTAGATGGAAACACAACAGTAGCTAATGCTTCAGACCCGGTAGCAGAACAGGACACATTCGCTTGTCCTAAATGTAATCTTAAACAACCCAAATCTGCTCAATGTATCGGTTGTGGTGTGTTTATGCATAAACTGCAGCACACTTCAGGAGTAGAGAAAAATCATGTAAAAAAAGATGCTGAGCAATTGCAGCAGCAGGAAAGCGCGGTTACTTTTGAAGCACATACTTTTAACAGCAAGGCATTTTTGGTGGCTACAGTTGCAGCTTTCCTGGGAGCGCTATTATGGAAAATCATTGCCGTAAAATTTAACTATGAATTGGGGCTGGTTGCCTGGATTATTGGAGGCGCTATTGGTTTCGGTGCGGCTCTATTCGGTTCTAAAGGACACATTGCCGGGGTGGTTTGCGGTATTTTAGCGTTGTTTTCCATCCTGGGTGGTAAATACATGGCGACGGAAACTTTTCGATCCGAGTTGGTTAGCACTTTTACTTCATCCGCTGAGCTGTATGACACAGAAATGAAACAAGCATATGAAGAAGAGTTATTGGCAGCGAAAACATTTGAGTATGAATCATCTGATGAAGCGTATCTAAGGCGGTTTATGCTGGACTATGACTACACTGATTCATCAGATGTAGAGTCGATTAGTGATGAAGAAATTCAATTTTTCAGGGAAAGCATTCAACCAAGATTAGAAATGCTTGAATTAAACCCACCAGAATATGAGCAATGGATTGAAGAAGGCCTGCAAGCAGGGGTCAAGGATATTTCTACGCTTGCATTAATGAAAGAGGATGTCGGGGTTCTTGATTTTGTTTTTCTGATTCTGGGCATTGGGACAGCTTTTCGATTGGGTCGTGGTCTGGATTAGCGAGATAAACAGGGAACCAGAAACCCGGAAGAATATCACTACCGCAAGTGGACCAGGTATTCAGATAAACTGTCAGAAACCATAGATTCCATCGTTATACGCTTAAGACTGCACATAGTGAAAATACAATGTTGAGGAATATACAGTTCTTAGCCAATATTCAAAGAGCAGTGTAGATCGATTTCCGCTGCCAACCTGCTGTCTTTACAGTCTGATTACCACCCACAATCTTTTGATTGCCAGTAAGTCTCCAGATTCTAAAATTGATCAATTGACTGAGATAGCTCAGTGGAATCTCGGAAAGTTGAGTAGCCTCTGGTCAGGCAGATGTCTCGGGAGTCATTGAGATGATCCGCAGCCACCATTGTAAAAAAACAGGTAAATTATCGCTTCTGGATAAATGCTGAATTGATTATCAAGAGTCCATGATGAAGTGCTTTGGGTTACATTTTATAACAAATCACCTACAAATTGATTACACTCATGCCATGGCTAATCTGGCTTAATAAGAATAACCCTTGAGCCCGGTTATAGACTGCTGCTTGTCTTTCGTGTTGACTTGTAATGTTGTGTAACTTGTTGCTGCACAGATTTTAGGCATCATGAACTGATCGTTGCCTGAGATTGCAACACAAATATGTTATATCTTGATAATGAGGTTAAAGCTGATTAAGTGTGTTTCCATTGTATTGTACTGTGCTGCAATCGTTTTGTTTTCAATAGACATAAGAGCTGATGAAGAAGCCGAAATTCAACAGGCGATAGCAGCTTATCAGGAGCGACCCTGGGTGTTTGGTGTGGCTGCTGGTTATGGCAATCGTAGTAATCCATTAGTTAATTCTAAAGATATCCCTTTGTATGCTGTGATTGATATTGCCTGGTTTGGTGACTGGTTTTTTTTTGATAATGGTGATGTAGGGATTACTCTGCGTGAAACGGATAAGCTGTCTGTTAATCTTATTGCACACGTAAACAATGAGCGTGGGGTGTTCGAATGGTTTAACAATTCCCGGTTAGGTGTTCAGTTTTTTCCTGATGGGACTTTTTCGCCAAATCCTGAAGACCCAGCAGGTCCGGCGACTGATGATAATAATCCTGCCGGGAGTCAGGATGAGAATAGAATCCCGGAAGATAAATTTTCTAAGCGTGCTGTAAAACCGCCGAAGCGGGATTTTGCCGTTGATGGTGGGCTGGAAATTATTTATGCCGATGTCTGGGGTGATCTGCAGCTGCAAGTTTTGTCTGATATCAGCAATACACATAAAGGCGTCGAAGTCTGGGCGTCTTATGGGTATACATGGGAATATGGTAACTGGAAACTGACGCCTTCTGCAGGGATCAACTGGAAAAGCAGTCATTTGCTTGATTATTATTATGGTGTAAGACGCAGTGAAGCACGTGATAATCGTCCCGCGTACGAAGCGGGTAGTGGTATTAACAGTTTTGCCCGGCTGGCAGTGTCATACCGGTTTAATGATCATTGGGGTATTGTCGGAGTTGCAGAATATGAATCCCTGAGCCGCAGTATTCGACGCAGCCCGATTGTAAACAAAGATAGTATTGAAACGTTTTTCGTAGGCATAATGTATAGATTCTGATGCGTAACAACACTTCATTAATGAAACTGAAACGAAGTCCAGGCAGTCGGCTTGATCTGTTGATCCTGATCGTGTTTATTATTTTGATCCCTGTTGTACAGGCTGATTCCACAGTAAAGACTGGTACTGATGCGCTCTGGAAATTATGGGCAAAACCACGAATCTGCGTTGTTCCGTCTGATCACCGTCAATGTGAGATGGAAACGGATTTGAGCTGGGTCGGTAGCGTTCTTGCTGATATTTGTTTGTTGTCATCAGAAGAAGCAGAAACCCTGCATTGCTGGTATAAAACCCAGGATGGACACTTAATTCAAACCATTGCGACTGAAACGCCTGTTTCTTACTGGCTGACACGATATGGTGAGGATCAGATTCTGGTAGAAACCAGTATTCGTATTGTTAATATTCCACCAAGACGTGTCAGGCGACGTAGGCGACATATCTGGAGTTTGATGTGATGGAAGCAGAAAACATCCGGTTGCTGCTTGTCGAAGATGATCTGCGTCTTGCCCAGTTAGTACGTGATTATATTGAACCGCAAGGGTTTACAGTCACTGTTCAACATCGTGGTGATCAGGCAGTGACTGAATTTCTGCCACAGATGACAGACATTGTGATTCTGGATTTGATGTTGCCGGGTCTGGATGGTTTGCAGGTTTGCCAACAGTTGAGACAACAATTTGATGGACCAATTTTAATTCTGACGGCTCAAAAAAGTGATATTAATCATGTTATGGGTCTGGAGCTTGGTGCCGATGATTTTGTCACCAAACCGATAGAACCTCCTGTATTGCTGGCGCGTATTAGAGCCTTAATGCGGCGTGCAAACAGTCAACAGCACGGTATCGAAGTGAGTACTCGGCCACATGAACTTCAATTCGGTCGTTTGTCCATCAATCTAAAAGCGCAACAGGTGATTCTGGATGATCAAATCATTGAGTTGACAACCCAGGAGTTTGATTTGCTCTGGCTGCTGGCTGAAAATGCAGGCACAGTACTCAGTCGTGACCAGATATTCTCGCGTATGCGCGGCATTGAATATAACGGAATGGATCGTACTGTTGACGTGCGTATTTCCCGGTTGCGCAAGAAACTGCTCGATAATACAGATCAGCCAAAGCGCTTGAAAACAGTTTGGGGAAAAGGCTATTTGTTTGTTGCTGACGCCTGGGGTTGATGATGTCCAAGGCATTGTTCTTGCGAAGCTATCTGATAATTGTATTTTTGATACTGGCTGTTGGTTGGGGATTGGACAGGATTCTTGTTTACTATAATGAGCAGGAAAATTCATCATCAGAAAAGACTCAATTACTTGGCAGTTTTCTCTATATCGACACGTTAATCAAGCACTCGGGTTCAAATGTTGAAGCTGCATGGGAACAGCTACACCGTGTATTTGAAAAGACTTTGGGTTTTCCGGTCGCGTTATATCAATTGAGTGATTTTTCCGCCGATAAAAGCTTTTTGAACGGATTGGCATCGGGACAAGTCATTGCGCTTTCGAATGAACAAGATGCCTTGGTTTATTACCGGAAAATATCTGACAGCGATCACATCGTCGCACTTGGACCAGTGGAAGACCGCGGTAACAGGCCATCTTCCGACATCATGCTGATTGCAGCCTATCACTTGTTTGTTGCTGTTGTACTGTTTTTCTGGTTGCGACCATTGTCTAACGATTTACATGAATTGCGCACTGCTGCAATGCATTTTGGAGATGACAACTTTTCTACCCGGGTAAATATCAATCATTCCTCCAGTATCCGGCCGGTTGCGGATGCTTTTAATTCGATGGCGCGACGCATTGAAGATTTGGTGTCTGCACATGAAGATCTGACGCATGCGGTTTCACACGAGCTAAAAACACCACTGTCACGATTTAAATTCAGCCTGGAAATAATGACTAATCTCGATGATTCAAAGCAGAGACAAGCCTATTTGCAGGCGATGAAAGATGATGTACGTGAGCTGGACGGTTTGATTGATGAAATGCTCAGCTATGCACAGTTTGGCGTGCATAATCTGAAACTGAATCTGGAAGTCGTTCATGCTGAAGACTGGCTAAAGGAGATTATCAGTCAATACAATCCTGATATCAATGGTGTCGATATTAACCTGGTTGTAGACACTTCCGGAGAAGCTGAAACAATCAGGATTGACAAGCATCTCATGAGCAGAGCGATTCATAACCTGATTCGCAATGGACTGTGTTACGCGCAGAGTCAGTTACTGGTTACGCTACAGCTGGTAGATGGTCGTGTGATACTGTTGATCGAAGATGATGGTCTAGGGATTCCTGAACAGTTTCGTGAACAAGTATTCCAGCCATTCTCGCGTCTGGATAGTAGCCGTAACCGTCAATCGGGAGGTCATGGTCTGGGACTGGCAATTGCCCAGAAAGTTATTATGCAACACGGTGGAAGCATTTCAGTCGGTGAATCATCTCTGGGTGGTGCCGGGTTCAAGCTCAACTGGCCAGGCTAGGCTAAGCAAAATACGATCGATGTGAGTATTTCTCTGTCAGTCTGGCTTAAAAGCACTGAATACAAATCATTACAAAATCCGTACAGATAGCTTACAGTATAAAAAGGGTTATCTTTCTATAATCTCGACTGACATGCTTTTGTTGTTTGGTTTTTCTGAGATGAGCGGATAGTTAACGGCTATCATGTTCGGTATTTGGTTTTTCAATACCTGGATTCGCTTCATACTGGATTAGGCAATCAGCAAAAAGTGCGTTAATAGCATGCCATTCCATGAGATTATCTGTAATAAGTATTGATGACTTAATTGCTTGATCTCTTGTCTGGTTTTATGCGTAGAAACTAACCATGAATGGAGAAAAATCATGAAAAAGACGACATTACTATTATTTTTATCATTACCTATGGTTTCATTCCAGACAATTGCAGTCGAATCACCTCCGCCTTTCGTCGAAATACCAATTGTTCCAGAACAGCCAACAACATCTGCAGTCACTGTCAGTATTGGCAGTAATGGCGCCGGACTTGATCGTGCGGCACTTCATGCAGTCAGACGGATAACCGGTTCTGCTGTTGCTAGAGGAACTGTGGATACTTTTGTTGTGACCAGTCCGAGACAAAACGGTCCGTTTCCTATTGAAGGCGGGCTAGTATTTTGTGCAGAATCGGGGTTCGATGTGTTCAATTTTGAATTCAATGAATTTGTTGGGGAGCTGCAAACAATTCAGCCAGCGGAAGGGACTTTTGTTAATATTAATCTGGTTGATCGTTGTTCTGTTGTGCAGCAAGATGATCCTATCGTATGTACCGAGGATGCAAAGATTTGTCCTGATGGAAGTGGTGTCGGACGTGTACCTCCAAGCTGTGATTTTGCGCTTTGCTCTGGTGATGAGGTTCCTGTTGAGAATGGTGTGATAGCCGATGACATGAACGTTTTAGACCAGGATGTCGAAAATCAGGACACTCCTCCTGTCGGAGACTGGATTCCTGTTGAACCGGATAATGGAATTGGCGATGGTGCCGGACCGCTTCCGGGTGGACCCGAAAATGATGGTGATTAAGATGGTCTTAATGCCGAGGTTTTTGGTGTCAAACCAATTCCTGTCGAGCCTGATAATGGAATTGGCGATGGTGCCGGGCTTATTCCATGGTTTGCATGGTAACAAGCTAGTCTCTGGCATAAGTTAGTTGAAATAGCCCATGCGCCGGAATCGGTGTTAGTTCGGACAATCAACCACTGTTGTTAATTCTCAGTGTGTTTGGACTAACACCGTTTATGTCATATTCAAGTTGTTGGAAGAATTGTGTTGTGATTGACAATAGATTTGATTACGCTTCTTCCATGCGTCTTAACTTGGCCAGCAAACTGTCTTTATCTTCAATGTACTCAGGGTCAACGATGATGCATTCAATCGGACAGACTTCGATACATTGTGGCGTATCAAAATGGCCTACACATTCTGTACATTGCTTTGCTTCGATATCATAAACAAGTACGCCTTCAGTGATTGCATCATTCGGACATTCAGGCTCACAAACACCGCAGTTTATACAAGTGTCGAGGATTTTCAATGCCATTGATTGTTATTTTGTTTAAGGTTATTGATGATCATCAGTGGTTAATGAGCAGATTATTGTCTGGTTCCCGGATTCTCGAGTCTGGCAAGGGCAGCTGATAGCGATTGCAGGTAATTGAACGAATGATGTGTGATGTAGATAAAGCTGGAGACTATTATAATTATATCTCAATGCTGTCAGGCAACGCTTGGCGACCAGTTATTGTTAATAAAGCCCGCTCCACATAATCAGGTACAAAATCAGTCACTGATCCCCCAAGTCTCGCAATTTCTCGAACCACGCTTGATGAAATAAAAGTATATTGGGTCGAAGCCGCCAAAAATAAAGTATCCAGTTGTGGCGATAATTGCTGATTCATTCCTGCCATCTGAAATTCATATTCAAAGTCCGAAACAGCGCGTAGCCCGCGAATAATAACAGTGGCATTCTGATCTCTTGCACAATCAACCAGCAGTCCATCGAAACTGATGACGGAGATATTGCTGAATTTACGTGCTGCGTGTGAGGCCAGTTCAAGGCGCTGGTCAAGAGAAAACAGTGTGTGTTTGCTGATGTTATCGGAGACGGCGATAATGAGCTCATCAAAAATTCTGGATGCACGTTCTATCAAATCAAGATGACCGTTTGTGATTGGATCAAATGTTCCAGGGTAGACTGCTTTGTTTGCCATACTAAGTTGTTTTTATGCCTTGTGAATATACAGGGGTTATCCAATATGCAAATGACCAAGGTCGATTACTCTGAATTTTACATTATTGTAGCGCGTTTTGATGTCGATTATACATTCGGTAATGATGAGTCAGGTTGCGTGCTGAAATGAATTCGTAAACAGGCACCACCAAGTGCTGAATCTTGCACAGTAATGTCGCCATGATGTGCAATGATAATACGTTGAGCGATTGCCAAACCCAGGCCATAGCCTCCTGTTGATCGATTTCGGCTGCTTTCCAGACGGGTAAAGGGTTCAAAAATTCGTTCACGATCGTCAACAGGAATACCAGGCCCGTCATCCTCGATCAGTATCGTGATTGCATCATCAACAACAATGCTGAGGTGTATTGTCTGTGTTGCAAAATGACATGCATTACGTAATAAATTATGCAACACACGGGCGATTTCTCTGGGGCAGCAGTTGAGTACTTGCTGATCCGGGCACTGTTCAGTATTCAGTTGTAATACTTTGGTTCCTGCATAGGCTTGTGCCTGGCGTAACAACTCAATAAGCCAGGGGACAAGCATAACAGGCTCCAGTTTGCCAATCGGTGCGTTACGTTCAAAACGTGCATAGGTTAATAACTCGCCAATCAACTCTTCCAGCTCGTCGATATCTTTATGCAAACCAGTCATATATTGATTGTTGCCAGGGACTGTATGCTGTTCCAGCATTTCCAGACCAAACCGGATGCGTGCAATGGGAGTACGCAGTTCATGCGAAACAGCGTTGGTGAGTTCGCGGTGGCCGTTGATGAGTTGCTGAATGCGTTCGGCCATTGCGTTGAATTGTTGCGAAAAATCGTACAGCGCAGAACGCCGTGGAAGTTGTGAGCGGACATCCATTTTGCCGCTGCCGAAACCAGCGGTTAATGTGGTTAACGCGCGAATATCACGCCAAAATGGATACGCCCAGAATAATAAGGCAAGCGCAAATACACTGAGTACCAGCAAGGCGATACCTAACAAAAACAACCCTTGATTGTGCGGTATTCGAAGTGGGCCTGCGCTTAATACATCATTACTGTTCGCAATTAACTTGATATAGCGTTCATTTTCAGAGTCGTCATCCATGGCAAGAATTTTTCCAGATCGTAACCATTTGCTTTGCGTCGATGTTAAGTTGAAAGATGCTAATGGTAAGCGTTGGATTGGAAAACCGAAGAGTTGGCTGAGTGATTGCAGTTTGTCAGGCCACTGTTCGATTGGTAATGAATTGAGCTGTTTTTGAATCAGGTAGTACGCGCCCTGTGTATCTCGGTGTCCTTCTTCCATGTCGCTGTCGCTAAACGGCAAGACAATCACTGTGTCACTGTTGTGAATCCGGCGAAAGCAGATACCAGCGCCATCGATGACCTTCTTGACCAGTTGATAGTGAGTAAACGCATCGCGATTGTCTTCATCGAATATCGGGTCATCAACCGTTGTGGTGCTCAGTGAATACGCAAAATGTTCAGCTAATTGATTGATGATTTCTGGCCATTTCGACACTGGATGTTGGCGTAATTCCTGTTCGATGAGAATAAAAATTCCCCGCGTACTGCGTTCATCATAGTCATTGTCTGTTTCGATGAATAGAAAGGCAGGGAGTTGTGTAATCGAAAAAAATGTCACCGCGGAAACAACCAGCACCAACAACAGAAATAATGGAAAAAACAGCTTGCCCATTAGCCCCAGGCATCCTGTACAAACAGATAGCCTTTGCCCCAGATGGTTTTAATACGAAAGGGTTGCTGGGGATCATCACCCAGTTTATGGCGTAAGTGAGAGATACGGATATCCACCCAACGATCCAGACCATCATAATCAATGCCGCGCAAGCTGGATAAAATCTGGTCCCGACTCAGTATTTCACCCGGATGTTGCGCTAGCAACCAGAGTAGTTCAAATTCATTGGTGGTTAAGATGATGGATTGTTGGTTGAGATAAACATCGCGGGTGGCCTGATTAATCTGTAATTGTCCAATGCGGATTTGTTTGAGAATGGTTTTATCGCTTGAAGCGATGACTCGCTGAAGCTGTCTTCTGCGCAATAATGCATTAATTCGTGCCAATAAAACGCGGGGTTGAACCGGCTTGGTCACATAATCGTCCGCGCCTAGCTCCAGCCCGATAATCTCATCCAGGTCTTCATCCCGAGCGGTCAACATTAATACTGGATTACTGAACCAGGGACGAATCTGGCGGCAGATTTCCAGCCCATCCATTCCCGGCAACATGATATCCAGAATCAATACATCAGGGGTGATCTGTTTGACTGCATTCACAGCATCATTGCCATGATGAATAACCACGACATGAAAACCTTGTTGTTGCAGATAGTCTTGCGTGAGCGCTGCCAGACGCACATCGTCTTCAACCAATAACAGATTGGCAATCGCAGGAGAATCGGGGTTGGTTTGCATGGTCATTACTCTACACCAGAACATTGAACCAAGCGTTGTGTTTGTGTTGGATTTTGTATTGTTTTGTATCGAAAAAAAAGTTGGACAATGAGACAAAAAAGCGTCTCAAGTCTTGCAATCATGCAATTCCAGAAGCAAATGTTGGATTGCAAGACCTGATACCTTCTTCAATACCTTCTTCTAACTACAGAATTACGCACACATGTATTAGGTATATCTAGTTTCTTGTTGGGTTTCGTTCCTCAACCACAACCTACCATTTAACCCATCTTACCGCGTTACAAAACTCAAACCCAGATTGCCGCCTTGACGCGGGAAGACTTGCTGGGTGATTTGTTTCAAAGTGGAAGCCTTGGCTATTACGCCCAATATATGGCACTCAGTCATCTGCTCAGCTTGCAAGCGGGTGGTCATTATCAACTGGCAGCCGGTACCGGCACAGTGGGTTATGAGCCGAATGTAGATTATTTCTTTGGCTTTCCACGGTCAATCAAACCGGGTGGCGTGGCATTTGATATTCCACTGATCAACCTGTCAGCGGTGGATAATGGCGATGCCGAGAAGAAAAAACAGTTTGTGATTCAGGTTGGTATATTGAGTTCGGCGCTGGAACATGCCGTTCCCGAACAAATGTTCAATACCGATCCAACCAATCCACCGGATGCCATCTCGGCAGCGAAGGCACTGGCCAAAGCCAATGCCGCCGGACAACGCATTTATCAGATTACACAAACCAATTCTGGGTCTATACTTCCTAATATCCACCATGATCCAGCGACAATGGCTGAAATCAGGGCTGCGCTGTCGGTTGGTAAGGAGGTGATTACCCATACCGATGCGGTGAGTGTGCCTGGATGGACTGGGGCTGGGTATATTATTCTTGATCCTGTTGCTGGGGATGGGGCTTATAAGATTGCGGGTGGGGCGAATGGGGGGTATTGCCTTTACTAACAGGAATAGCTCAGGGAGCCTCAGCAGCAGCTATGTTGATAGTTGCAGTTACAGCAGCTTTTTCTTTTGGTTTATTAGCTTTTACAGGAACAATAATCCTGCTAGTTTCATTTCTTATACCGTTTTTATTG
>DRLZ01000331.1 GCA_011322755.1 Crenotrichaceae bacterium | reverse complement strand
GTGAAAGCTCAGTTAAATTTCCACGCAACAGAATCGTGCGAATGGTCTGGCACATAATCGAAGCCTGTGTTGCTTCGCCTTTTTGAAACTTGCATTCCGAGCAAGGTTCATAATTAGCAAGAATTAATGGCGTTAAAATAACATCCAGCAGATCTTCATCTTCAACGCTATCTATCCAGCTCTGGCTTTTTGGATACAACTGTTTGGCCTGTGCTTTTGTTAACCTCAAGACCTCATAAATATCTTTTGGATCTTTGACCATATGCTGAATACCGTAAAAACTGTTGCGCGCACAAATGATAATTGTAAAATGTGGATTTTCACGGTATCGATCACAAGCATCTTGCAGCATTTCAATCATATTGGTAATCCCAACATCGGGATAATTAATCACAAAGTCAACCAAACCATCAATGCAGATCGTGACCGCCTGATTTTTAAATAAGTTCTCCAATTGTGCTGCTGTGCATTGCATGTCTGCATACAAATCATGTGACCAATGTAACCACCATTTCCACAATCTGTCCCAATCCAGTCCATCATCTCCTTGGTGCATCGTTACCTGCTGCAAGGGAATAAACAACGGAAGCGCGGTTTGCGAAGAAGGTTCTGCGAGATAATTTTTTCCAGCTCTCCAGCTAATTGATCTCAAAACGATTGATTTTCCAACCCCGGCTGGACCTGTCACCAACAGTTTCCTGGGTTGTTCACTCTCGCTGTTGATGGTTTTAAGAACGAGTTCAGCAACTTCAGCCTGACTACCAAAATGGACGGTTGCAATATTTGGTGTAGGTAATTGCTCTGTTCCTTTTTGCTGATCATCGATACTCGCACTTGTTCCCAATAAATGATCGGTTCCTGCCATACGATTAATGGCGCTGATTCGTAATAAAGTCTGGCTTGCAATGGTAAGCCCAAGCTCATCGTTATAACGTTTGATTGTATCAGCAATCACGGTAACAATTGGTCCACTGGGACGATTTGGAATTTTTACTGAACCGTGAGTTCCACGTATATATAAAGGGTGGCGGCCTTTATTTTCTTCCACACGTGCAACCGCCATATCTGATTTTGCAAAGATGTCATGTACAACTGGAAACAATGAATCGCTTTCCATTGCCTGTTTCTGTGAACCAAAAAACTGATTGTCGAGCGCAATCAACACTGGATTATTGGTACGTACCAGACCAATCAGTTCATTCTTGCCAAGATCACTACCACCTTGGGTAAGAAAACGAATCAAACCGAGTAAAGGCGCCATGAGTAGATAAAAAAGACGGTAAATAATTGCTCCTCCAATACTGGAGAAAGGTGTACCACCTCGGTGAGGTACAGCAATATTGATGACACGACGCGTTCGATACCAGATTGATTTTGAATAATCAGGATTCGTTGCTAACAAAAGGTCTTCTTGAATGGCTTGCCATGATTGACATAACATCTGCTTAACCACCAGTCCACCTGAACTATGTGTCACAAACAACACATGGTTGTAGTCCTTGAACTCAGTATTCAACCAGGTCACCAAATCTTCAGCAGCTTGTTGAAGATTGCTACGCTGTAATAATTTTGACGGGTAAGCGAATGAAACCACATCCATATCAATTCCGGCATTTTCCAATACCCATTGCGGCATTTTACCCCAGGTTTTTTTAGCATCACCAAACAAACCATGTACAAACACAATCAAGGTTGTTGATGGATTTTCGGTATCAGTTTGATACCGAAAATGAACCAATCCATATCGGCTTTTTCCATTCCAGAATGGTTGTTTGGTTTGTTTTGATTGTTTAGCTGATCGCTTCATTCCTGATCCTTGATTTTCATTCCAGTGCCATTCTAGCGACTCCTGGCGGATTACACCAATTCTAAACATAACTCTATAAAAATCCCTGCGATGGGTTCGCTCATGTTTTATGTTTAGAAGCTTGTTTGTTTGTGTTGTTTCGAATCACAGGAAAAAAAACATGTAGTCGATAAAAAATGGTGCTTGACAAATTTATAATACTCAAATAGAATAACATTATTCCAAATAAATATTTGGGTGAGGCACTGCCACAGACCAGTGGTAGAAGATTTTAATCAAGCAAAGAGGTGGTTCCATGTTGAAAAAACTAAGCCTAATATCTTCAATAGCATTACTTGGCGTTTCAGGTGTTGCATGTTCAGGTAATAACGTAAAGCAGGCGACAGATGATTCGCTAAACACTGCAGTATCATCACTGAAGGCATCAGGGTCAATTCGCCCATACAATTCTACTTTTAACCCGCGTCAAAAAGAATATCCAAATCACTTAGGGTTTAATGACTTGCATATTCAGGCGGTAAGACATTTGCCGATCAAAGGTGAAAAAGATGTCAAGCGTAAACTACATAACATCGTTCACCATCATTGTAAAGCCTATGATGATGGCACCATGGTTTGCCTGATGTTTCATACCGGTATGAAAGATAATGACAAACCGATTGGTTTTGAATACATCATACCAACAGCGATGTACAACACACTACCAGAAGCAGAAAAGAAAAACTGGCATTACCATAAAGTTGAAGTACCATTGGCAAAAGCAACTTTACCAGATTTAACGGCAGCAGAAGCAGAAAAATTACTGCCTGCGATTAATGAAACCTACGGTAAAGTCATCTACATGCATCATCCAGATGAAAATCTGCCAATTGGCGAACCGTACATCCTTGATGTTCACAGTATGCCTCGTGTTGACTAAACAAGATATCACCGGGTTCTACTACTGGTAATTTTAAACCCGGTTGTATTTCGATACTTCCGGGTTTTTTAATTAGACTGTGAACCACTCTATGAAAAAGGAGATTCTTATGAAAAAACTAGCTCCGTTACTCATTAGCACAGCAATACTGTCTTTCACTTCATCAGTGCTTGCCAAAGCGCCGTTAGGATTACCTGAAGTAAACATTCCACAAAATAATCAACTATCACAGGTAAAAAAAGCGCTCGGAAAACGTTTATTTTTTGATAAACGCTTAAGCGGTGACGGCACAATTAGCTGCGCGAGCTGTCATAAACCTGAGCTTGCTTTAACCGATGGTTTGACCACAGCTGTGGGTATTAAAGGACAAACCGGAGCGCGAAATACACCAACAGCAATGAACGCAGCTTATTACACCAGCTTTTTTGTCGACGGGCGCGCAGACAGCCTTGAAACACAGGCGTTAGGCCCACTTGGTAATCCAATTGAGCATGGTGTTAAAGATTTTCAACCACTGTTGAAACTACTACAAACAGACAAAAAGTATGCGTGGATGATCAAGCGGGCGTTTAACATACAACCGAATCAGGTAACAAAAGAACATATTGCCAAAGCTATCGCTAGTTATGAAAGAACACTCATCTCTGCTAACACACCATTTGATCGCTATTTGTATGCTGAAGATGAGAAAGCATTGAATGATAGCGCAAAGCGTGGTTTAAGAATCTTTCAACGCAAGGGTAATTGCGCTAACTGTCATGAAATCACACTGAATCATGCATTATTTACAGACAATCGTTTTTATAATCTTGGTGTCGGTTTTGACAAGATCAAACCAAAATTCATGGATTTCATTGTTGCTTATAAAAAAGCGGCTGCCGGTGAAAAAATTAACCCAATGAATGTCTATGACAACAAATTACAATCTGAATTTGGACGTTATGCGGTAACCGGAAATATCTCGGATATTGGCCGCTTCAAAACACCAACACTTAGAAACATTGCACTGACTGCACCTTATATGCATGACGGTAGCCAGAAAACTCTGGAAGAGGTGGTTGAATACTACAACAAAGGAGGGGAGAAAAACCCGTTTCTGGATCCAGCTATTTTCCCTTTGGAATTGACAGATCAGGAAAAAAAGGACTTGGTCGCATTTTTGAAATCATTAACCAGTCCACAATTCAAAAAATAGAGAACAAAATCAGGGCTCAGCTTTATTACAGTCTTTCTTCAGAAATAAAGTCTGTCGCCCTGATTAACCCGGCTCTTTCGCTATTTTTTTGCGCAAAAATATGTCGCGTTATTAAACCGAATTTGTAAAGAACGCGGATTTTTATTTTCATGCAGAAATTTTTCAGCTTCGACTGCTGTTAAATCTTTCATCATATATTCTGCGATACACATACAAGTCTTTTGCAACGTCTTTTTGTTTTGCTTTGCCTGTGGATAACTGTTAATTTCCCTTTTTACACATTGATCGGCAAATTGATGCTGAAATTTGTGTTTCTCCATGTCTGTAACCGTTTCGTCATGCGGATGATCGTATGAATAAGCGAGCTCACTGGCTTTGTCAGAACGGGTCTGTTTTGTCACTCCTGTCTTTTTGGTTTGCTGGCTAACAGTGTCAGATTCTGACGAGCACCCAGCGATAGCAAAGATTAACAGCATACCGAGTATTGAAAATAAAATAATTCCAAAGTGTTTATTCATTCTTTCATCCATCTATCTTAATTGGTAGTTAGCAGCTGTATTGTTCAGATCAGCACTCACACTTAACTTATACACGTTTTTTGTCTGGCAAACTTTAGCACTGTAAACACAGTCATTCAACAATGCGTGAAACTGTTTATGAAATACCAGCAATTGAGATTTGACAAACACAGAGAGAAGGCGTAGTTCTGAGAGAAGAAAGCGTGTTTACAAACTCAAGGATACAGAATGCTTATTTTTTTCACCGGTTTGATTTGTTTAGCGCTAACACTGGCCTACTTCAGAATAAAGCTGCTGTTCTGGTCTTTCAGTATTCTGATTTATTTTCTGGCTGGTTCATTGTTACTTACGACGATTCCGACCTTGTTTATCGTAATCGCTTGTATTTTAGTCGCTGTTTTAGGAATACTCAATCTCGCTATTTTACGAAAACGGCTCATCAGTCGGCCAATACTCCGAATTTTCAAAAAAGTTTTACCACCATTGTCTGATACTGAGCGTCAAGCGATGGAAGCTGGTGAAATCTGGTGGGATGGCGAATTATTTAGCGCAAATCCAGACTGGAATCTGCTTTTATCCACTCCAAAGCCTCAACTCACCGATGAAGAACAGGCTTTTCTGGATGGTCCCGTGCAAACTTTGTGTGAGCGTCTGGATGATTGGCAAATAACACATCACGACAAAGATCTCCCAAAACAGATCTGGGACTATCTCAAACGGGAGAAATTCTTTGGCATGATCATCCCAAAAGCATTTGGTGGACTGGAATTTTCTGCACTTGCGCATTCAAGTGTAGTCATGAAAATTGCCAGTCGCAGTATTACTGCTGCGGTGACTGTGATGGTTCCCAATTCATTGGGTCCGGGTGCATTATTGCTGCGTTATGGAACTGAAGAACAAAAACAGCATATTTTACCTCGCCTGGCATCAGGTAATGAAATCCCTTGTTTTGCATTGACCGCAACTGAAGCAGGCAGTGATGCCGGTGCAATGACTGATTCAGGTATCGTTTGCCGTCAGGACTTCAATGATGAACAAAATGTGCTTGGCATCCGTCTCAACTGGGAAAAACGCTATATTACCCTTGGTCCGGTTGCGACATTACTTGGGCTGGCTTTTAAACTCTACGATCCTGATCATCTGCTTGGTGATCAGGATGAAATTGGCATCACATTGGCATTGATTCCGACTGATATGCCAGGCGTCACAATTGGTCGTCGTCATTTACCCATTGATATCCCTTTTCAGAATGGTCCCAATTCTGGCAAAGATGTGTTTATCCCCATTGACTGGTTAATCGGCGGACAGGAATATGCGGGACAAGGCTGGCGTATGTTGATGGAATGTCTGGCTGAGGGTCGCGGTGTATCACTCCCGGCATTAAGTGCTGGCGCTGCCAAACTGGCCAGTTTTACAACTGGCGCCTACGCAGCAATTCGCCAGCAATTTCATCTGCCAATTGGTCGTTTTGAAGGTATTCAAATGCCATTGGGACGAATTGCTGGTTTGAGTTATCTAATTGATGCATCCAGAACACTAACATTGAGCGCACTGGATCAGCATATTCACCCATCTGTCGTCACTGCGATGATTAAATATCATCTGACTGAAAACATGCGTATTTTAATCAACGACGCTATGGATATCCATGGTGGTAAGGCGATTATGATGGGACCGCTTAATTATCTGGGACGTATCTATCAATCCATCCCGATCAGTATCACAGTTGAAGGAGCCAATATTCTCACACGGAATATGATGATTTTTGGCCAAGGTGCGATACGCTGTCATCCCTATGTTTTTGATGAAATGAAAGCAGCTGCGAATCCAGATCAGGCACAGTCTCTCGATCAGTTTGATCAACTGTTATTCAGTCACCTGGGTTATTTCGCCAGTAACAAAGCACGCAGTTTGATACTTGGTCTCACAAATGCACGCTTTGCCCAATCACCACGAACAGGTGTCACACGACGTTATTACCAGCAGATTAACCGTATGAGTGCAGTGCTTGCCTTGACATCGGATGTCAGCATGGGCTTGTTGGGAGGACAATTAAAGCGCAGGGAAAATACTTCTGCCCGACTTGGTGATGTGTTGAGTTATCTTTATCTTGCTTCTGCTGTGTTAAAACGCTTTGAAGATCAGGAAACAGCAAAGCAGGATGAAGTGTTAATGCACTGGTCATGTCAATACTGTTTGTATCAACTCCAGGAAAGTCTGTTTGCTCTGTATTCAAACTACCCGGTTCCAGGTGTCGGCGCATTGTTGCGTTTTGCCGCATTTCCAACAGGTCGTTGTTTTGCCATGCCTTCTGATGCGTTACACCAGAAAACAGCACAGTTAATCATGACTCCGGGTGAGACCAGGGACAGATTGTGCGCTGGAATATTTATTCCGGAACAAGCCGATCAACCAATTGCACAATTACAAAAAACCCTGGAACTTATCACCGCATCATATTCAATTGAAAAAAGATTAAGAGATGCAGTTAAATCCGGGAAAGTAGAAGTAAAACAAGGTGATACACTGTATGAGTCAGCCTTAAGCAGCGGGTTATTCACTGAATCTGAAATTGATCAGATTCAGTCTGCTGCGTCAGCCAGATCAGAAATAATTGCTGTTGATGATTTCTCTGAAGAAGACATTTAATCCATGCGGCTTGGTATTATTCCACCTATGTAAGACAAAACACGAGCAACCTGTGTTTAACACAAGACATCACTAGCAAAATCTGTAAACACACATGTATGACTCTGCGCAATCATAACCGCATCTCTCTAGTCTCTAGACAGCAACTTTTGCAGGTATATGTGCTTGTGGCGTGTAATCGTTTATTTGTACATCGTTAAATGTATAATCAAACAAGCTATCCGGTTTTCTGCTGAAAATCAATTTTGGCAAACGACCAGGGGTACGCGTCAGTTGTAATTTTGCCTGTTGAAGATGATTTTTATACAAATGCACATCAGCTCCGGACCAGATCAGTTCACCCGCTCTCAGATTGGTTTGCTCAGCAATCATCATGGTAAGCAATGCATAGCTGGCGATATTAAATGGTAACCCCAGAAAAATATCGACTGAACGCATGTTGAACAAACAATCCAGAACACCATCATTGACATAAAACTGAAAACTGTAATGACAAGGTGGTAATGCCATTTGATCAAGCATTCCAACATTCCAGGCATTCACGAGTAAGCGGCGCGATGATGGATTATTGCTGATTTGTTCAAGCAGATTGGCGAGCTGATCGATATGACCATGATTCTGTGAATCCCAGGCACGCCATTGATGACCATAGATGGGTCCGAGCTCGCCTTGTTCATCAGCCCATTCATTCCAGATACTGATTTTATTCTGATTAAGATACTGAATATTGGTCTGTCCTGAGATAAACCAGAGCAATTCATGAATAATAGAAGGTGTATGCAGCTTTTTCGTTGTCAATAATGGGAAACCATCTTGTAAATTAAAGCGTAATTGCCGACAAAACACACTATAGGTACCGATCCCTGTTCTATCTTGTTTGAATTTCCCATTGTCTAAAACATCTTGTAAAAGATCGAGATAATTTTGCATAACCTAAGCGGGTTGTCGGCGATACGCGAGATACAGAAAAACCAAACCTAAAATAATCATCGGCAAACTGAGTAATTGCCCTTGAGTAAGCCAGCCAAATGCGAGATAGCCAATATGGGCATCGGGCACACGCACAAACTCAACTCCGATTCTGAACAGTCCATACAATAAAACAAACAGTCCGCTTGCAGCATAACGTGGCGGTCTTTTGTTTTGTGTTCCATAGGTAAAAAACCATAACACGACAAACAACACACAGCCTTCCAGAAAAGCTTCATAGAGCTGTGATGGATGACGTGCTAAAGGACCGCCTCCGGGAAATACCATTGCCCAGGGTACATCAGATGGCTTACCGAACAATTCACCATTAATAAAATTGCCAATACGTCCGCAGAGTAATGAAATAGGAACAGATGGAATAATAAAGTCAAGTATGTCAATCAGATTCCGTTTAGTTTTATGCGCAAAATACAAACCGGCAAAAAACACTCCAAGAAACCCACCATGAAAAGACATACCACCTTCCCAAACTTTGAACACAAGAATTGGGTCAGATAAAAATTTTGGTAGATTATAAAACAAGGTATAACCTAGACGCCCTCCGAGAATAACACCCATGGCGCTGTAAAAAACCAGATCATCAACTTGCTCAGCACTGAAACCATATTTTGATGCACGAATCCGCGCCAGCCACCAGCCAATGCCGATACCAATGATGTACATTAACCCGTACCAGTGAATTTTAACTGGTCCCAGAGAGACAGCGACAGGGTCAATAGCAGGGTAGTTAATCATGCGTAATTAGATATCAAGATACGACACTTCAAGTGCTCTTTGTTCAATAAACTCTCGACGTGGTTCAACTTGATCACCCATGAGTGTTGTAAAAACTTCATCTGTTGAAATCGCATCTTCTACGTTAACTTGTAACAAGTGTCTACTTTCCGGATTTAAGGTGGTATCCCATAACTGATCAGGATTCATCTCACCAAGTCCCTTATAACGTTGAATATAAAGACCTTTCTTTGATTCATTCATCATCCACTCAAACGCATCAGGAAAATTTGTAACCGTTGCCTTGCGTTCCCCCATTTGCAAGAGTGACTCATTACTGAACAGCGCTTTGGTTTCTTCACCAAAAGAAACCAGCGTTTGATAATCATTTGATTTAAAAAAAGAAGATAACACAGTAAATTCATGAGAATTACCGTGTAAGCGTCGTATTACGTTAATTGTAAAAGCATCATCTTTGGACTCAGCTTCAAGCAGGTGCAATGAATAACTTGCCAATGGCTCTGTCTGCTGGTTAATACGTTGCTCCAGCGCCTGAACCCAGGCTGTTAATATTTGATTATTGTTAAAATCATCTGTTTTCAAAGGCTCAATATCAATCATGCCTTCCAGCAATTCTTTGTCATAGTGATGTGAATGCCGCTGGATAATATTTTGAACATGCAAAAAGGTCGTTGCCAGTTTTTCCAGTACTTCACCCTGTACCGGAGGTGTCTCTGGCGCAACAAACAGCTGCGCTTTGTTTAAAGCAAGCTGCAATAAATACTCTGATAAATCAGAATCATCCTTAACATATTGCTCCTGTTTTCCTTTTTTAACCTTGTATAGTGGCGGCTGGGCAATATAAATATGCCCTCGCTCAATTAGCTCAGGCATTTGTCGGTAGAAGAAGGTTAAAAGCAACGTGCGAATATGTGATCCATCCACATCCGCATCTGTCATAATGATAATACGGTGGTAACGTAATTTATCAGGGTCGTACTCCTCTTTTCCGATACCACATCCAAGTGCCGTAATCAGGGTTCCAACTTCTTCCGAAGACAGCATTTTATCAAACCGGGCCTTCTCAACATTCAGAATTTTTCCTTTCAACGGAAGTATTGCCTGATAATGCCTGTCTCTTGCCTGTTTGGCTGAGCCACCAGCTGAGTCTCCTTCCACAATAAATATTTCTGATAATGCCGGATCTTTTTCCTGGCAATCTGCAAGTTTCCCCGGCAACCCGGCGATATCGAGTACGTTTTTACGCCGTGTCATTTCACGTGCTTTACGAGCAGCTTCACGGGCACGAGCAGCTTCCAGCATTTTACTCGCAATGAATTTGGCAGCTGCAGGATTTTCCAGTAAAAAATCGTTTAGTTTTTCAGTTAACGATGACTCAACCAGTGGCTTGATTTCTGAAGAAACCAGTTTATCTTTGGTCTGGGATGAAAATTTTGGATCAGGAACCTTTACGGATAAGACAGCTGTCAACCCTTCCCGGGTATCTTCACCTATGGTAGCAACACGGTTTTTAGCTAACGCAGGCTGTGAGTCAATATATTGATTAAGTGTGCGTGTCAGTCCGGCTCTGAACCCTGCCATGTGGGTTCCGCCATCACGTTGTGGAATATTGTTGGTATAGCAAAAGATATTTTCCTGATAAGTATCATTCCATTGCATCGCAACTTCAACACCAACATCATCTTTGATAACAGAAAAATAAATCACTTCATCAATAATCGGATTTTTCTTACGATTGAGATGTTCAACAAATGCTTTTAGGCCACCTTCATATTCGAACACATCTTTCCTGTCATCCCGCTCATCTTCAAGTACTATTCTGACACCTGAATTGAGAAATGACAGTTCACGCAAGCGCTTGGCGAGAATATCATAATGAAATAAAACATCATCAAATACATCTGCACTTGGTTTAAAACGAATCGTCGTCCCTGTTTCAGTTGTTGTTCCAGTTTCTTGCAATGCAGTGACAGGTTCACCATCCTGATACCGCTGCTGGTAGCGTTTTCCTCCGCGTTTGATATCCAGCCACAGATTTTCAGATAATGCGTTAACCACAGAAACGCCAACACCATGCAACCCACCGGAAACCTTGTAGGAATTATCATCAAATTTTCCACCGGCATGTAATACGGTCATTATGACTTCAGCTGCAGAACGTCCTTCCTCTTCATGCATGATATCGACAGGAATCCCGCGTCCATCATCAAATACTTCGACTGATCCATCTGCTTTTATTACCACATGAATTTCATTGCAGTGACCAGCTAAGGCTTCATCAATCGAGTTATCTACGACTTCAAAGACCATGTGATGCAAGCCAGTACCATCTCCGGTATCACCAATATACATCCCGGGACGCTTGCGAACCGCTTCCAGTCCTTTCAATACTTGAATACTACTACTATCGTAATCTGTTTGTTGTTGTGTCATAAATGCTTCTTTTAAGCTGAATGAATAACGCCTGCCGAAATCTCAAAAACTTTAACATCGTCATGCCGAAAACGTTCCACGAAGTTTTTGTCAGTGGTGGTAACAAACAATTGATGATTGTTGTTACCAAGTAAGCGCATAAATTCATCCTGGTTAGTACGATCCAGTTCCGCAGTAATGTCATCGACAAGCACACAAGCAGGGATCTGGTGTATTTGAGTCATTAAATCGATTTGTGCAAGCATTAAAGCCAGTACCAGAATTTTCTTTTGTCCTCTGGACAGAAACGATTTTGCAGCTCTGTCATCAGCCATCACCATCAAATCACATTTGTGGGGGCCAAACTGGGTATAACCGTATCGAATATCTGATTGTCTTGACTGCTGCAACACCTCGATCAATGTATATTCTGGATTCCATCCTTGCATCAATCTTAACTCGAAATGACTACAAATCTGGAAGCGCTGTATTAAACAAGCAAACAACGGGTTAAGCGCTTGCAGGTAGTCAACACGAACCTGGGTGATTATACCACCGTATTCAGCAAGCTTTTGATCCCATACATCAATTGTTTGTAAATGCCCACTTTTAAGCAAACGATTACGATGAATCAAGGCTTTTTTATAACGCTTCCAAGCATCAAGAAAGATTAAATCATGATGAAATGTACCCCAATCAATAAATTGCCGCCGCCGTTTTGGCTCAGCATCAAGCAGATTATAACAACCCGGATCAAAAAATTGAGTTGGAAGCTGATAGGCAAGCTCAGATATTTTATAGGCTTTTTCACCGTTTAAACGCAGCTCACGTTTGTTTTTTGAAAATTCGACTCCAAGTTTATTTGATGTATTGTTCTGGTTTCTTAATTCTGTTGTAACAATCAAGGAACTTTGCGAAAAATTGATAATTTCTGATACTTTCGTACTCCGAAAAGATTTTCCACGACTCAACAAAGTAATTGCTTCCAACACCGAGCTTTTACCACTGCCGTTATCACCAACAATAAAATTGATTCCTGGAGAAGGTTGAAGATTGACCTGTTGTAAATTGCGCACATTGGTCATACGCAAATCAACCATACTCACATCAGCAAAGTTTTTTAAACACGAATCGGTGAGAGTACAAATTTGACATTATCATCGTCCAAATCTTTAGCAAGCACGCTTGCTTTATTTTCTGGAAACAGTAATTGCATGTTTTCAGACTCAATGTGATTAGCAATATCAGTTAGATAGGAACACTTGAATGTGATAGAAAATGGTGTTCCAGTAAAATCAACGTCGAGATTGTCTTCAGCTTCCTCCTGTTCATCACTGTTACTTGAAATTGATAACTGGTCTTGATTAAAATCCAGTTCTACTCGACCAAATCGGTCATTTGCCATAATTGCTACACGACCTAAAGCCTGCTTAAATTGCTGGGTATTGACAGTGACTGTGTCTGTTAGAGAATCAGGAATAACACGTTGATAAATAGGGTACTTTTCTTCTATCAATTTAACAGATATGGTTGCGCTTCCACAAATGAGAGTAAAAAATGAAGGAGATGCTTCAACTGACACAATCGCATTACCCATATCTTTCAACAATTTTGAAAACTCAGTGACCCCTTTTCTAGGAATCAAATAACTGTTTCTGTTATCAGCTGTGTGTTCCAGTTGATCTTCACACAGGGTTAAACGATGACCGTCTGAACCAACTGTTCGTATCTGATCAGCTTCAATTTCCAGTAACAAACCATTTAAAAAACTCCTGACATCTTGTTGTGCAATGGCATACATCGGTTTATCAAACAAACGTTTCAACTTGCATGCAGTGATTTCCATGTGAAAATCTGGTTCAGTGCGATTAAACGCAGGATAATCCTGCGCGGGTAACGTATTTAATTTGAAACGACTTCGACCTGATGTGAGCTTGGCATAATGGTTATCTTCTTCAATACAAATTTGACTCTCATCTGGCAATAAACGACAGATGTCAAATAATTTTCGTGCAGGTAAGGTCAGGCTACCGGCTTCCTGACAGTCAACGGGTAAGCGAAATAATCCTTCTAATTCCATATCAGTGCCTGTCATCTGCATGCCATCCTCTGAAACTGTAACTAGCATATTTGCCAGAATAGACATGGTTTGGCGTTTCTCGATGATGTTCACAATTTGTGACAAGGGCTCAATTAAGTCTTTTCGGGAACTGATAAACTTCATACAGGTTTGTTTAATATAAGATAGTTTAAAAAATTTATTATTGTTATTAGAGCCATATTTTTCAGTTGATAAGTTGTGTTTGTTAATGAAAATCAAGTTGTTGCAACAATGATATATTTTGTATGATTATATTGCTAGTTGTGGATAAAATGTTGGTAATAAGAGGTGATCGATTTAATTGATAGGTTACCAACAGTTTTCACCGGGATAACAGGTTAGCCTGAAAGCATGCGTCGCAGGCGCGAATAATCCTCTTCAATTTTCATATCACTCTGTCTTAATTCTTCAACTTTTTTACAGGCATGGATGACTGTAGAGTGATCACGTCCACCAAATGCAGCGCCAATTTCAGGTAGACTGTGGCTGGTTAACTCCTTTGATAACGCAATTGCGATTTGTCGAGGCCTGGCGATTGAGCGACTACGCTTTTTGGAGAGAAAATCCGTAAGCTTTACTTTGTAATAATCGGCAACCGTTTTCTGAATATTATCGATGCTGATGATACGGTCTTGCACAGCAATTAAATCTTTCAATGCTTCTTTACATAGTTCCAGTGTAATCTGGCAGCCTTTGAAATTAGAAGTGGCAATGACTCTGCGCAGTGCACCTTCCAGTTCGCGTACATTGGAGCGAATACGTTTACCAATGAAAAAAGCCACTTCGTCAGCTAGACAAATATCCATTTCATTTGCTTTCTTTTTCAAAATAGCAACTCTGGTTTCCAGATCAGGAGGTTCAACTGCAACAGACAAACCCCAGCCAAAACGGGATTGTAATCGTTCGTCAAGCTTTGGAATTTCTTTTGGATAACGATCAGATGTCAGCACAATCTGGCAATGGTTATCCAGTAACGCATTGAAAGTATGGAAAAACTCTTCTTGGGAACGTTCTTTTCCGGCAAAAAACTGGATATCATCAATGAGTAATGTATTGACACTGCGATAATATTTTTTGAACGTATCAATCGTATTATGTTGCAAGGCACTGACCATCCCCGCGACAAATGTTTCAGCATGAATGTAGACCACGTATGCATCAGGTGAATGTGATGAGACTGTATTACCGATTGCATGCATGAGATGGGTTTTACCAAGTCCTACACCACCGTAGATAAACAGTGGGTTATAGGATTTGCCAATATTACCGGAAACTTGGATTGAAGCAGCTTTTGCAAGTTGATTTGATTTTCCCTGTACAAAATTATCGAACTTAAATTCAGGATTGATTGGGCTTGTGTTAACCACGATCTTTTTCCTGGAAGATTTTTTTTTCGTTGTCGATGATTTGGCGAT
>DRLZ01000330.1 GCA_011322755.1 Crenotrichaceae bacterium | reverse complement strand
TCTTTGAGAAAAATACACCAGCGACTTTTCAGTATCCGCTCTGGTCTTTACTCAGTGATTTTAAAATGTTTGCGTTTATCCTTGTAGGACAAATGGAGAAAGAACTGGCTCGTTGTCAGCATGTTTTGGATAAGGCTCAGTAACCATTACTCAGGTATCAGCATGTCTCTCTGTACAGCAGGTCTCGTCATTAATAAAGAGATCCAGCGTTGTATGTGTGAAAGCTGCTTGAAAATATCTTCTTTCTGTAATGCGATTGCCGGAAACATGGCGATGTCCGCAATTGTATACTCTGCACCTGCCAAATATTCATTGTTAGCCAGATGTTGATCGAACAAGGCGTAATGATCGAGCGTTCTTTGCTCAAGCAAGTGAGCTGCCTCGGGTTGCGGAGGGTTACACAGCGTGTTGAAATAAAAAACATTAAATAAATTCGGGCCGATATCAGTCGCGTGATAAAACAGCCACTCGAACACCTGTGCACGACTGACAGTATCATTTGGTAAAAATCGACCACTCTTTTCTGCCAGATAAAGCAAAATTGCACCTGATTGACTGAGTACAATGGGTTGTCCTGCAGCGCTTTGATGATCAACAATCGTTGGGATGCGGCCAGAAGGATTCAATTTGATAAAATCAGGCTGTTTTTGCTCACCCTTCATTAAATCAACAACGTGTGGTGTATATTCAAAACCTGTTTCTTCGAGCATGATCGATGCGCGACGACCATTGAATGTACCATAGGTATAAAGATCAATCATTGGTTCAATCCTCCGCTTGTGATAAATACTGGCAACAAACCAACCGGTTAGTTTGTAAGAAAGTTATCACAGACGAACTAGTTTGTCTATAAGCATTACCAGTCTGTTATTGAAAAGAATGAATCATTCAATGAAGAATCACTCAGAAAACACACGATTACGCATTCTAAATGCAGCCTATGAAGAAATGCATCAGAATGGGTATCAGGGAATGCATATTGACACGATTTTAAATAACACAGGGTTTAAAAAGGTGCGGATGAGCGAGGAAGTGGTAGGCGTTGAAATCAAGTGGACGTTTCGTTCAGGTGTAGCAATAATTGCTCAAACTCATGTTTGAGACTGGGTAACACACTGATTAAGCGATGATCAGAATCAAACATTTTCAGTGTAGCACGATACTGCTGGCAAAACTTCCAGGAGTTTTCTGGTGGAACAACGGTATCCTGCCAGCCATGCATGACCCAAGTGTTTTCTGGCGGCGTGAACGCTGTCTGTGGATATCCAGGCAGATAAAATGCAGGTGCGATTAAAAATAATGCTTGTGGTTTAAATATTTCAGCAGCAACTGTTGAAACATATCCCCCCATGCTTGAACCGACAAAGACGAGTTTGTCATAGCGGGAAAGATTGTTTTCTACTAACTTTTTAACCCGCAAATCGGGATCATTGCTATCAGTGTAATCGACACTGTCAAAATCATATCCCTGTTGTTTGGAAACTTCGGCGATTGCAAATGTTTTCTCTCCCCAGGGGATGCTGTCTTTTCCGTGGTGATAGAGTACGAGTTTTTTCATTAGTCGGTTATTCCTGCTTCATTATAACAAGAGTTGTTTGAGACCTTTTCAGCAAGTATATTTCGCAGGAGGAAATAGATTTCAGTGATTGTACTCTTTCCATAGTGTAACAATCTCGTCAGGATTGTTTATTTTCTAAAAAATATCACATCCTAATTGTAAAAAATTGTTACTTATAATCATTCTTGTGAGTGATAACTTAGTCGTGAGGTTGCTTAATCTTGATTGACTATCGACCCTATTAGTATAAAAATGTGAATAATGTCGCAAAAATAATAATTATTGAATAGAATTCTATCACTTATTTCTATAGTCGGCATGATGTATGCTTTCATGTGCTAGTCTGATCATTAAATATTATACGAGTATAGGGTGTCGCGCATATTAAGTATTTATTGCATCATTTTTCATATTAGTATCTAATGGCATATTTCATAATTTGAGAAAAAAGATGTGAGGGTAACTTCAGTAGATTACTATGTTTTATGTCTATTAAAACAGACGATTTCTGATTAAGGGCTTTTGGAAAGGGCTTTTGGAAAGGGCTTTTGGAAAGGGCTTTTGGAAAGGGCTTTGGAATAGGGGATGTTCTATGTGTGTAGTGCTGGATACTATAGTCGCTCGTTGTGTTATTAGGGATAGCAATCATTTGTTAAATCGTATAGCGGGTTGTACGTGGCAGATGTTATTTTTGCTGGCAATATTCCTCTTATCAGGGTCAGAGGTATTTGCCGGTATAAGTGGTACCGTTTTTAGAGATCTTCCTGTTACTGGTAGTACTGCAAATACATACGGGACGATGCAGCCCAATGAAAGCGGCGTAGAGAATGTAACAGTTACGGCTTATTACACTGATGGAAGCACACAAACAATGCAGACTCCTGCTTCAGGTGCCTGGAATTTTACCTCGTCACTTGATGCCAGAGTGGAGTTTTCAAACTGGCCGACTTATCTGGAAGAAAGTCCCGATGGAAATGGGCAAAATTCATCAGTAAGATTTGTTGCAGACGCTGGAACCGCAAACTTTGGTTTACATAATCCAGCAGATTTTTCACAACCTAACCCAAAAGTTGCAATCGTACATCATATGGCGGGATTGAGTTCAGCAGCTGGACCAACAAATGCACTGATCTCTTTTGATTACAATTCGAGTGGAATCAGTCCTGTGCTGACAACAGAAGCAGTTAAAGCAGACGTAGGTACGCTGTGGGGTCTGGCTTATTCAAGAACACGCAAGCAGCTATTTTCGGCTGCTTTTTTAAAGCGTCACTCAGGCTTGTCGGGTAACCTTGGTGCTATCTATCAATCAGATATCGGTACTGCAGGTGCAGATGCTACTTTGTTTCTTACCATCCCGAATGTCGGTACACTACCTGCGCGAGATTTAGGCGCATTCAATGCGTTTTCACATGACGCTGCTGTGGTTAATCTTGTTGGTAAAATAGGCTTGGGTGATATCGATATATCAGAAGATGAAAAGACTTTATATGCGATTAATCTGAATACTAAATCACTGATTGAAATAGATATCGATACTGCAACAGTGACTGGAACCTTCCCGGTCAGTGGGCCGACTTGTACCAGTGGTGAATTTCGCCCTTTCGCCCTTAACTATAATGATGGTCTGGTTTATGTCGGTGGTGTTTGTGATGCGTCGACAGATGCGCCATGGACGTCTGATACAGCAGTAGCGAACGGCGGTAATCTTGAAGCGTTTATAGTTGCATTTGATCCGGCATCGACTAATTTTTCTGCAGTAATTGATTTTCCATTAAATTATCAAAAAGGTGGCTCAGCCTGGGCCTATATGACTGCAACTGGTCCGAATGCAATAGTTGGCGTCGATGGAACACCTGATCATCATGCAGATAAATGGTATCGATGGGCTGATTACAGTGATAACGAATACAATTTTGCAATGTTTAACCCCAATAATTCATACAGAATAGCTCATCCTCAGCCCATTTTATCAGATATTGAATTTACAGCCTCAGGCGATATGATTATCGGCCTGATGGATAGAGTTGGGCATCAGTTCGGTAACGATAATTATCTGCCTGACAACAGAACGATTATTGGAAACGCTTTTTCAGGAGGAGAAATACTTAAAGCAGCAAAAACTGGCGCAAGCTGGACGATTGAGTCTCATGTGACATCAGGAGGTGTTGTTGAAGAGTTTTTCACAGGGGATTTCAAAAATCCTGTTGATGGTGGTCATTTTGAAACCTCTGACGCGAGTTTCGCTGTACTATTGGGTAGTGAAGACATTTTGCTTACGGCAATGGATCCGATTGTGTTTAACTCCGGAGGTACGCTAAAACTCTCAACAACCGCAGCACATGCTGCAAGCGTTGACGATCTTGAAATTTTTAGAGGCAGTATCGGTGTTGGAGAATTTGCAAAATCAACAGGTCTTGGTGATATTGAACTGCTTTCGGATCCCAGTCCGGTTGAAATAGGTAACCGTGTCTGGAGGGATGTCGATGGGGATGGCATACAAGATGCGGATGAGGGCGGTATTCCCGGTGTTATTGTAGAACTCTATGATTCTGCAGGAACCACGCTACTGGCTACAGCAACAACTGATACAAATGGCAACTATATTTTTTCCAGCGACCCAAACGGACCAGCACCATCTCCAGGAGATAGTCGTGTTTTCAGGATATCTGCATTAACACCAGATACGGCGTATACAGTTCGTATCCCTGATATAATAGGCAACAGTCAGCAGACTGTGTTGAAAACGTATCAATTAACCACCGAAGATGTTGGTGAAGGAGTGCTAGCAGATAGTAATGATAGTGATGGCATTACAACGGGAAATAATGCTGAAGCTGTTGTTGCTGCAACTGATATTCCACTACAAGGTGCAAATAATCATAGTTTTGATTTTGGTTTTGTTCCGTTAGTCAGTCTGGGTTCCACAGTGTTCTTTGACAACGACAACAACGGTCTGCAAGAAACCACCGAAGCCGGCATCCCCGGCGTCACCGTCAAATTATTTGCCAGCGACGGAACAACAGAAATTCTTGTTGGTCCGGATGGCATTCTCGGTACTGCCGATGATGCCGCAGGCGGGGTTGTCACCGATGCCGCTGGTGACTACCTGTTCACAGGATTAGCATCAGGCAGTTATATTGTCAAAGCCACCCCGGTTGCTGCGGCACCGCTGAGTTCCACCGATATTGGCAGCACAACCGCAGATAACGACATTGACGGAGACGACAACGGCACCCAAGCCGCACCGGGCGACGATGCCATCTCCCCATTAATTGCC
>DRLZ01000329.1 GCA_011322755.1 Crenotrichaceae bacterium | reverse complement strand
GAGAGTCTCAAGTGCCGCACCGTTTTTTACCAAAACACCTTTTCCAGCGCTATGCCCAACACTGACCGCCAAGCTCATTGGTGTTGCTAAACCAAAAGCACAGGGACAGGTAATAATCAGCACCGAAACAGAAGCTAAAAGTGCGATATCAAAGCTGGCATGGTGATACCAATATATAAAAGTTACTGCTGACAGAGCCAGTACCACCGCAATAAACCAGGGCACAATGCGATCAGTGAGTGATTGAATGGGTGCTTTTGATCCTTGCGCCGACTCAACCAGGTGAATAATTTTAGCTAAAGCGGTATTTTGCCCAAGCTGATTCACTTTAACAGTCAAAGTACCCTGACCATTAACTGTACCTGCTGCCACTTCATCACCTATCTGTTTTTTTACAGGCAGTGACTCTCCAGTCAACATTGATTCGTCAATGCTTGATTGACCATCAACAATCAAGCCATCAACAGGTAACTTTTCGCCGGGACGAACCAGCACAAAGTCACCTAATGCCAGGCGACGTACACTCACTAATACTGGCTCGCCATTTTCAACTCGCATTGCAGAACGTGGCTGTAACTCCATCAAACGACTGGTAGCTGATGTTGCGTTTCTGCGTGACATCCCTTCCAGATAACGCCCGACAAGAATAATAAAAAGAAATGCAACTACGGTATCAAAATAGGCATCACCTACCCCTGAAAGTGTAATCCATACTGAATATGCATAAGTCGCAATGACACCAATACTGATAGGAAGGTCCATATTAAGCCGGCGATGCATCAAACCTAAAAAGGCACCCCGTAAAAAAGGCCAGCCTGAATAGAACAGCACGGGAGTGGCCAGACACAAACTGATCCAGTGAAAAAACTGTTTATGTGCAGGATCAATTCCCGATGCAGAGAGCTCCCCCGCATAGAGTGAAATTGAGATCCACATGATATTGGCCATGCCAAAGCCGGCAAAAGCCATACGATAGAGCATGGACTTGTTCTGTTTTACAGATATGCCTTCTGCACGCTCAACATCAAAAGGAGTAGCGATATACCCTAAAGCGTGTAAACGTTTCAAAATACGGGATAGTTTAATCTGTGATTGATCCCAGCGAAGACGTAAACGATGGTGAGCTAAATTAACTTCGGATGAAATTACACCTTCAAGCGGCTCTAGTGAGCGCTCAATCAACCAGACGCAAGCTGAGCAATGAATTCCTTCAACCAAAAGAGTGGCCTCAGACTCTTGCCCCACAGTGGTCACAAACTCCGCCTGAACATCCTCAAGGTCAAACTGTTCAGGATCCAGGTTTTGCTCAGGAGGTGGTGCTATTTCCGCTGATTGTAGGCGTTGATAAAACCCATCCAGACCAGAATCATAGATTGTTTGACAAACAATCACACAACCAGAGCAACAAAATTCTTGCTTATTTCCTGCAATTACAGCTTCCTGCCGCCCTTCGCTAGTTACGGGCAAGCCGCAATGAAAACAACTACGTGTCTCCATAGTACGCTTCTATTTTTTAATAAAAATTCGCTTGGCAATATCCATCTCATCTTCACCTTGTTTCACAACAATGAGCAGATCCCAATGACCAGGAAAAGGAAAGGTTGCTTTAGCACTGTACATGGTTTTTGATTCAGCAAACATCGCCATAGAAAAATCCCGTTTTGAATTATCGGGACGAAATGCTAAAAACTCGACAGAAGCATCTGGAACAGGGTAACCATCAGCATCAACAACTTTCAGGCGATAATTTTGAGATACATTCATTCGCGGTTCGACAGGAACCAGCAAATCTATCTTCCACCCCAAGCGATTTTCTGTCTCCTGACGATTAACTTCCGCTTCAAAATAGTTTTTTCCTCGCTCATAGAAGTCGTCAACAACAAGACCATGCGCTGTTTTTGAGCCAATATAGATCATAAACATATTGACGCAGATCATGACAACAATCAGACCGACCATTCCCCAAACCCAAGGACTTTTCCAGCCCGGTGTATACTCTCCACCTGAACCCCGCATAGATTTACTGTTTTCTTGGTAGCTTGATGACATAAACTCAACTCAATTTATTAACTAAAAGCACCAGGTTCGACATAAAAGTCAAGGTCTGGCGAAAAAATTTTCATAGCGCTCAGAAATTTTCACATCACCATCTACACCTGTAATAGTAAAATAGATAGGGACCTTTTTATCTTTCACCTTATCAGGCATGGCTTCTAATTGAACGTTAAAAGGAATAAGCCTGTTTGGTTTAAGTGTAACAGTTTCTCCAACACCCTTCATAACAATACCATCAATCCCCTCGACAGAAATTTTTATATCAACTGCCTCAGGTGTCTTGTTCAATATTTTAAACGTGTAACTATTCCTTATAGAACCATTAGACATCATCGCATACAGCGGCTGGCGTTCATGAATAATCGTTGTAGCCAATGGCGGAATATTCAATAAGCCAACAACAATAGCCATGATTGAAAACAGACTGATCGCGGCATATACAATAACCCGTGGTCGTTTGTATACTGCAGGCAAATCTATACCTTCAATCTCTTTTTCAGAGTTATAACGAATCAAACCACGAGGTTTATCCACCTTTTCCATAATGTCATCACAGGCATCAATACAGACACCACACATAATACAACCTTCTTGTAGTGCTGAATTACGTATATCAACCCCCGTTGGGCATACTGCAACACATACCTTGCAATCAATACAATCTCCATACTTCGCATCAATCACCCCTTTTTTGGCTTTGCCACGAGGCTCTCCTCTTCTTGCATCATATGTTGGCAAAATTGAATCTTTATCAATCATCACAGATTGAATGCGTGCATAAGGACATAGCCATAAACAGACCTGCTCTCGCATGAAACCAGCAAATAGAAAGGTACCGATAAAAAAGGTCAGCAATGTCACCCATACATAAAGGTGTGCTTCCAAAGTAAAAATATCAATCCATAATTGATAGGCATCCGTAAAATAAGCAACAAAAGTAATTCCAGTGATCAATGAAATCAGTGCCCAGATAAAGTACTTAAATAGTCTTTTACGTATTTTCACAGCACCCCAAGGTGCTGCATCAAGTTTTTTTCTTTGCGTTGGATTACCCTCAATCCATCTTTCAATTTGAACAAACCAATCTGTCCACACGGTTTGAAAACAGAAATAACCGCAAAAAACACGTCCTGCAATTGCGGTAATTCCAAACAACATCATTGCAAGTAAAATCAGCAAGAACGACAGCATCCATATATCTTGAGGATAAACAGTGATCGAAAATAGATGAAACTGCCGATGAGGCACATCAAAAAGAATTGCTTGTTGACCATCCCAACGCAGGTATGGCAACAATATATAGCCGATCCAGAATAGCCAGGTAAAATTTTTATAATTTCTAAAGCGCCCGGATACTTTTTTGGGGTGAATTTTTTTACCACCTAAATTCACATCAAAGTGTTCTGCACTTTCATTGTAAATTTTTTCTATATTATGACTGTTTTCTGGGTTACTTTTTTCTTCACTCACACATCTATTTCCATTGCATACTTAAAATAAAACATACATCGCCACAAACTTTTAAAATATCACCTCAAACAAAGCTGACATTTTAAAGGCACATAAACAGCAAAGGGGCAAAAATGCCCCTTTGACAAATCACAAATCTTCAGAATTATTTATCTGAATCCCCGTTTATTAATTTATACCCCTTAATAAACAGGTACGCAACAATAATCACTGAAGCTACAACAGTAAGAATTGCACCAATTACAACTGCGTCCATATGAACCTCCTAAAATTTTATTTTTAGAAAGAGAGGGGGGATATCCCCCCTTCTCTTTTTTACGGTCATGGATTACTCCGACTGACCTCCACCAAGAGACCAGACTTTAACGGTTAACAATTTAATATCGTTTTCAGAAAGCTTATCACCAAATGCGGGCATAACACCATTCTGAGTTCCGTCAACACCATCTTGGTTAACACCATACTTGATTGTGCGCATCACAGACTCACGATCACTGCCAAAACGCCAGATAGCATCAGTCAAGTTCGCTGAACCCATCCATTTATTACCTTTTGCATCAGCACCGTGACAAGCAAAACAACCAGCAGCCTGATAAGCATCCCAACCTTCCTGTGTTGCCTGCCCTGTTGAGGCTGCAATCACAAAGTCAGTCAAAAGGTTGATTTGGGCATCATCCAGATCATGCGCAGGCATATTACCTTTACGACCACTGGCAATTGAAGTGGCAATATCTGAAACAGTGCCACCAAACAACCAGTCATCATCAAGTAATACAGGAAACATACCGGCTATGCCCTGGCCATTTGAGCCATGACAAGCGGCACAGTTATCACCAAACAGTGCTTTGGTAGATGAGTTAGCAAAATTAAGCATTTCAGGATCATTAATGATTTCCTGAGCACTCATTGTCTCTAACTTATCAAGATAAGGCTGACGAATTGCGTCATTCTTTGCTACTGCCTCCTTATACTCACCAATCGCGGTCCAGCCAATCACTCCTTTAGTATGGTCAGTTGCCAAAGG